>NZ_LAVM01000028.1:0-63288 GCF_001083815.1 Nocardiopsis sp. SBT366
GCTCGCTCTGGTCAGGGCGGGGTTGGTGGATGGTGCTGTGCCCGCACCGCACTTGGCGGTCGTGCTGTTGAGTGGCACGTCTGGTAGTTCAGGGCCAAGTACGGCGACGGGCCACCCCCCAGGACTACTGATGTGTTCCAGAGATGCGTGTCCCCAGCACTGGTAAAAACCCCCGCCGTTTGAGCGCCGACCGCCGCTCTACAGCCAACCCGCTCCACCGAGCGAAGCGTTTACCTGCACGTTTGTACCCCGCTGTGTCTGAGGGGGTTGGCGCCGCGCGGGTTCAACCAGCGGGGGGGTAAGGCTTCAAACACCCCCCTGGGCTTGAGGGGTCTGCGCACTGTGCACGCTCAACCACCGGTGGCGGAGCTTCAAGCGGGCCCGTGGGGGCGAGGGGTCTGCGCTCCGTGTGGGTTCAAGCATTCGTGGTGTCGGCTTACTCAAGGGTCACCCCGAGGGCCACAAACCCCTGGGGTACAGGGGGTGTGGACGTGCACGTGTGCGCTGCCCTGGGTTGTGCGGGGTGTGAACCTCTGCCACGTGCTGTAGTAACCCGCACCGCACAAACCCCCTTGGGCACAGGGGGTGTGGACGTGCACGTGTGCGCTGCCCTGGGTTGTGCGGGGTTTGAAGCTCTGCCACGTGCTGTAGTAACCCGCACCGCACAAACCCCCTTGGGCACAGGGGGTGTGGACGTGCACGTGTGCGCCGCCTTGAGTTGCGCGGGGTTTGAAGCTCTGCCACGTGCTGTAGTAACCCGCACCGCACAAACCCCCTTGGGCACAGGGGGTGTGGACGTGCACGTGTGCGCCGCCTTGAGTTGCGCGGGGTTTGAGGCTCTGCCGTGCGCTGTAGTAACCCGCACGGCGCCGCCTCCTCAGACACAGCGGGGTACAGACGTGCACCTGTGTGCTTGGTTCAGTGGTGCGGGTTGGCCGTAGGGCGGTGGGCGGCGCTCAGACGGCGGGGGTTTTTACCAGTGCTGGGGACACGTTCTTCTCGAACACGTCGGTTGTCCTGGGGGGTGGCCCGTCGCCGTACTTGGCCCTGAACTACCAGACGTGCCACTCAACAGCACGACCGCCAAGTGCGGTGCGGGCACAGCACCATCCACCAACCCCGCCCTGACCAGAGCGAGCAACCCCAAGGGGTACGCAGTAAGCGGCACCCGACCGCCTTTAGCTAATGGGAAAAACGGGTTGGCCGTAGAACCCTCCCGGAACAGCAACCACAACCCCAGAACACACAGCCAACAGCAACCACAACCCGCAGAGGGGCGAGGGGCGCTCAGCCCCTTGGCCTGGGTCCAGGACGCTCCTGGTCAGGACGAATCAGGGGTGGACGGCGTTGGTAATCGCGGTTCGGGCCACCTCAACTGCCATCTCGCACGCCTCATCCGCGCTGACCTGCACGTAGAAAGAGTGCTCGTTGGAGGTGGCCACGGTGAGATTGCACGAGTCCGGGAACTCCGTGGTCACGCCCGGGTACCCCTCCACGCTGACGAACTCCTGGTCGTCGGCTTCAGAGAAAGCAGCGGCAACGGTGTCCTCGACGGCGTCCTTCTCCTCATGAACCTCCACGCGGAGGTCCACGCTGGCGTCGACCCGGTTCGTGTAGAAGCAGTTGGCGTCGGACTGGGGGCTGCCCTCGCCCTCCTCGTCCAGGATGCCCAGTTCCACGGCGGTGGCGTCGGGGAGCAGATCGCAGGGGTGCGTGTCGGTGGGATCCAGCGCCGCGACCTCGAACTGCCTGATGGAGTCGCGCTCCGCCAGTTCCGCGCTGCCACAACCGCTGACCAGCAGCACGGCCGCCACCGCGACCCGTCCACGCATGCGCCGCTCCGTCCGTTGGGTGCCGGGGCCCTGTGGCCCCGGCACGAAACTACAGAGCGGCGTCGCCCGAGTGGGGGCTGTGGCCGGAAACGGTCAGGCGACGAAGGCAGTCACGCCCGTGACGAGCAGACCCACGCCGAGGCAGATCACCAGCCCGCCGAGCAGCACCGACGCCGAGGGGCGCAGGTCGCCCAGGCCGGTGCGCCCGCTCACCATGGCCTGGCGGCGGGCCAGGGTCGGCAGGAGGGCGACGTTGACCGCGTACATGACGGCGGCCACGAAGCTCGCGGTGACGAAGCCCATCCAGAAACCACCGCCGCCGGACATCACGTTGAACGCGGCCAGCGATGGCAGCATCACCAGGAGCAGCACCGAAGCGGCGCCGAATGCGGTGAGCAGCCGCGGCGAGGAACCGCGCGCGCTCCCTGAGACCACGAGGAGAAGACCGATCAGGGCCGCCACCATGATGGCGCCCCCGATTCCGAACACGGCGATGTTGACCAGCGAATTCACGCTGGTCATTGTCGCACCGCCCGGCCGGGGGACGAACCCGGGGTGGGCTCAGCCGTGGTGCTCCACCTTGGACCCACCGGCCGCCTTCACCACGCGCAGGCGGGTGGTGACGCGTTGGCGGAGGTCCGCGACGTGGCTGACCACGCCCACTGCGCGGCCGCCGTCGCGGAGCCGGTCCAGCACGTCCAGGACCTCCTCCAGGGTGTCCTCGTCCAGGGTCCCGAAACCCTCGTCCACGAAGAGGGTGTCGATCTCCGTCCCGCCCGCCTCGGCGGTGGCCACGTCTCCCAGACCGAGCGCCAGGGCCAGGGAGCTGAAGAAGGTCTCCCCTCCGGAGAGCGTCGCCGGGTCGCGTTCCACCCCCGTCCAGGCGTCCACCACGCGCATTCCCAGACCCCCGGCGGAACGGGCTCTTCCGTCCCCGGCCGCCTTGTCCACCGTGTAGCGCAGCTCGTAGCGGCCGTCCGACATCGTCAGCAGCCGGTGGTTGGCCGCCTCCACCACCTGTTCCAGCCGGGCCGCCAGCACGTAGGCCGAAAGCCGGACGCTGTCGGTGTTGTCCGGCGAGGTCCCCGCCGCCAGGGTGCTCAGGCCCTGGGCCACCGCGTAGCGGCGCAGTACGGGCTCGGAGCCGGACAGCTGCTCGCCGAGTTCCACGCGCAGGGTCGCCAGACGGCGTGCCCGGTCCGAGAGCATGCCCTGCCAGGCCACCGCTCGGTCGGCCTCCCGGTCCGCGGCCTCGGCGGCGGCGCCCAGAGTCGTGAGGTCCGGCGCCAGTGTGCTTTCGGCGGCGGCCAGGTCGGGATCCGAGAGCCGGGCCTCGACCGTGGCCCACTGGTCGTCGAAGTCCCGTGCCCGGGATCTGAGGTCACGGCGTCCGCGCTCGTCCAGGGCGGCCGCCACCACCTCGTCCTCGTGCTCGAAGCGTGCCTCGGTCAGCGAACGCCCGGCCTCGGTGACGGCGGTGCGCAGCTCCTCGGCCGCCCGGTCGCGTAGCTCGACGGCGTCCGCCGCGTCACGGAGCAGTTCGGCCTCGCCGCGCAGCCGGGCGATCCGCTCGTCCAGTCCGGCGTCCTCGCCCCGGGCCCGGTCCAGCAGCGCGGTCAGCCGTTCGTGTTCCCTGGCGCCCTCCTCACGACGGGCGGTCAGTTCGCTCTCCTCGCGTGCCAGCTCGCCCTCGCGCTGGCGGGCCCGTTCCAGCTCGGCCGTCGCCTGGGCCAGTTCCTCCTCCAACCGGTGCACCTCGCGCGCTGCGGCGCGGGCGTCGGCCAGCTCCTGTTTGCGGACGGCCACCTCCTCCGCCGCGCCCTCCACGGTGCGACCCTCGGCGCGCTCGGCGGCGGCCGTGTGCCGTTCCCGCGCCGACACCAGGGTGTTCTCCGCCTCGGTTCGCCGGGCGGCGGCGGTGTCCGCCGCGTGCTGGGCCGCCCGTTCCTCCTCGGCCGACACCAGCCCGAGCCCGCTCGGCGCGGCGGGGGAGGGGTGCTCGGTGGACCCGCACACCGCGCAGGGCGCGCCGTCGGCCAGATCGGCGGCGAGCTCGGCAGCCATGTGGGCGATCCGCCGCTCCCGCAGGTCCTGGGACCGGTCACGGGCGGCCTGGGCGGTGTCGACCGCGCGCCGACGCTCGTCCTCGGCCCGTTCCACCTCGGCACTCAGGCGACGGTGCTCCTCGGCGGCCGATCGGCGCCGTTCGGCCAGGTCGAGCGCGGCCTTCGCGGGGTCGGTCAGCCCGGACTGCTCCTGGGCCCGGCGCAGTTCCTCGGTGACCGTCCCCACCCGGGCGGGCAGCGACGCCACCCGCTCGCTGGCACGGACCGCCTCGGAGCGCAGGGCGGCGAGCCGTCGGTCCAGTCCGGAGAGGTCGCGGTGGAGGGACCGACGGCGCTCAGCGTCCCCGCGCAGGTGGTCCAGCCGGGCGAGTTCGTCCTGGCGGGACCTCTCGGAGGAGCGGAGCACCGAGGGCAGGCCAGCTCTGTCGGCCGGGTCCGCGAACTCTGCGGCGTCGACGTCCGCGACCCCGCTGACCAGGGCCAGGCGTTCGGTGACGGTCAGCTCGGCCTTGTCCAGTTCGGCGCGGCGGTGGTCGCGGGCGCGCAGGGACGGCAGCACCGTGTCGGCCCGCTCCGCGGCGGCCAGGCTGGTGTCGATCCCGGCCCGCCACTCGTGGCGCTCGGCCAACCGGGCGCGGCGTTCCCTGGCTTCGGCCAGCCGCTCGCGCCGGTTCAGCAGTTCGTGTCCGGTGTTCAGCGCCTCACGGGCCCGGTCCCTGGCCTCGGTGAACCCGGCGGTGACCGCCTCCGAGTCCCGGGCGGTGGCGGCCTGCACCGACGCCAGTTCCGTGGCCCACGCGTCGAGCTCCTCGGGGGCCTGAGGGGCCGAAGACCCGCCCACCTCGGCGATCCGTCCGGAGACCGCCCGCACCCGTTCGTCGGCGGCGCGCACCTCGCGCTCCAGCTTCCTGGCGTGACCGCCGAACCACTCCTCCACGTCCCGGAACACCCGGGTGTTGAAGATCCGCTCCAGCGACTTGCGCCGGTCGTCGGACTTGGCCCGCAGGAACCGGGCGAAGTCGCCCTGGGGCAGCATGACGATCTGGCAGAACTGGGTGATGGTGAGCCCGACGAGGTCGCCCACGAACTGTCCGGCCTCGTCCGGTCGGGTCGTCACGCCCTCCCAGCGGTCTCCCCGCCAGTCGAGGACACGCACCTTCTGGTTCTCGGTGACGGTGCCGCTCCCGCGCTTCTTGGGGCGTTCCCATCGCGGGTTCCGCTCGATCCGCACGCGGCGCCCCTGGACCGTGAACTCCAGGGTGACCTCGGGCCGGAGACCCGGGGCGGCGTGGTCGCTCCTGGGGGAGCGGTCCTTGCCGCGGGCCCCGGGCACGTCACCGTAGAGCGCGAAGCAGACCGCGTCCAGGACGGAGGTCTTGCCCGCGCCCGTGGGCCCGTGGATCAGGAACAGCCCGCCCTCGCCGAGTCGGTCGAAGTCGACGGTCTCCGTTCCCGCGAAGGGACCGAAGGCGGTCATGGTGAGGGTGTGCAGCCGCATCTAGCGTGTCCCTTCCTGGACGCGGACCTCTTCGACCGCGCGGTCCACCAGCGCGCGTTCCTCGGGGGTGGCGGCGCTGCCTCTGGCCCACTCGATGAAGTCGGCGACCACCTCGCGCTCGGGTCGGTCGGCCACCGCGACGGTCACCGGTCGCCGCTCCACGGCGCCGTCGTCGGGGTCGAACTCCAGCATCAGGGTGTGCGGGAAGCGTTCGCGCAGCCGGTCCATGGGCTGGGCGGGGCGCCGGGGGTCGGTGAGGGTGACGTGGAGCCAGTGGCCGGTGTGGGGCTCCCAGCGGTCATCCGTGAGCAGGTCGTCGAGGCGCCCCCTGACACGGGTGAGCGGCCGGGGCACCGGGGCGTCGACGAACTCCGCCCCGGCGAACCCGTCGGCGTCCAGGTCCACCACCCAGCAGCCCTTGCGGTGGTGTTCCTCGGAGAAGGAGTAGGCCAGCGGGCTGCCCGGGTAGCGCACCGTGGGCGTGATGGTCTGGCGCCCGTGCAGGTGGCCCAGGGCCACGTAGTCCACGCCGTCGTAGACCGACGCCGGAACGTGTGAGGCCCCGCCCACCGAGATGTCCCGTTCGCTGTCGGAGGGCTCCCCGCCGGTGACGAAGGCGTGGGAGAGCACCACCGAGCGCGTGCCCGGGCGCTGGGCGAGATCCGCCCTGACCAGGCTCATCGCGTGTCCGATCGCCGCCGGGTGGCCGCGCGCGGACAGCTCCCAGTGGTGGCGGGCGATCTCCGGTTCCAGGTACGGGATGCCGTAGAAGGCCACCGGCCCGTGCCGGTCCTCGATCACCACCGGGGTCCCGATCCCGTCCAGGGAGCTGCGCAGGTGCACCCCGGAGGCGTCGATCAGGTCGGTGGCGAAGGACATCCGGGCCATGGAGTCGTGGTTGCCGCTGATCAGCACCGCCCGCGCCCCGGTGTCCCGGATGCGGCCGAGGGCGCCGTCGAACAGGCGCACGGCGTCGACCGGGGGCAGGGCGCGGTCGTAGAGGTCACCGGCGACCACCACCACGTCGATCCGTTCCGAGTGGATGGTGTCGACGAGGTGGTCGAGGAACGCGGCCTGGGCCTCGATGAGGTTCTCCCGGTGGAAGGAGCGACCCAGGTGCCAGTCCGATGTGTGCAGCAGGCGCATGGAACTGGACATTACCCGGGATCGCTCCGTCCCCGCCGGGAGAACCGTGTGGCCTGTGGACAACTCCGGCGGGCCGCGGCGGTGGCTCGGGGCCTGCGGTCTCAGAGCCTGCGAGCCAGCGTCAGGCCGTCTCCGATGGGGAGCAGGACCTGTTCGACGCGGTCGTCCGCGACGAGCCTGTCGTTGAAGTCACGGATGCCCTGGACGTGCGGGGCGGTCTGCTCGGGGTCCACCACCCGCCCGTGGGACAGCGTGTTGTCGGCCAACAGCAGCCCGCCGGGACGTGTGCGGGGGACCAGTTCCTCCCAGTAGTCCACGTAGCCGGTCTTGTCCGCGTCCAGGAAGGCCAGGTCGAACTGGGGTTCCCTCGGCAGGGCGCGCAGGGAGTCCAGGGCCGGGCCGATCCGCAGGGTGATCTTGTGGTCGACCCCGGCCCGTTCCCAGTACCTCCTGGCCACCGAGGTCCACTCCTCGCTGATGTCCAGCGCGAGCAGGGTGCCGTCCTCGGGCAGTCCCCGTGCGAAGCACATGGAGGAGTACCCCGTGAAGGTGCCGATCTCCACCGCGTTCCGGGCCCCCGACAGCTGGGTGAGCAGGGTGGTGAACACGCCCTGTTCCGGGCCGATCTGCATCCCCCGGTACTCGGGGAACAGCGCGGCGGTCTCCTCGGCCAGGTCGGACAGGACGGGGTCCACCGGCTGGCTGTGGGCGACGACGTAGGCGTGCAGTTCCGGGCTGATGCCCTCTGTGGTTCGAGTCACGCCCGCCACCCTAGGAGGCATCGCCCCGCCGGGCCAGCGGCCTCGCCCGCAGCCGGGCCGCTGAGAACACGCCCTAGTGGTCCGGGAGGAGGGTGGGCCAGTCGAAGAGGTACACCGAGCCGATGATGACGCCGATGGTGAGCAGCGGGGTGACCACCTTCTGCTCCACCGGGCCGTTGGTGACGAAGCCCTTGCCCTGACCGACGCGCTTCTTCCAGAACGGCCAGAAGATCGGCACGCCCATCTTGGTGATCATGTCCCCGAAGAAGTGCAGGACGATACCGAAGGCCACCGCCAGACCCAGCCACGTGTAGTTCACGCCCACCGAGTACAGCGTGAGGGTGATCGCCGCCGTTCCCAGCGCGTTGATGATCCCCGAGGCCGTCCGGTTCTTGTCCATGCCGAAACCCAGCCCCTGCATGGCGATTCCGACCAGCAGGAACACGAAGATCTGCACGGCCAGTTCCGACCACAGGGCCAGGGCCTGGACCAGGACGCCCATCAGGACGGCGAAGAAGAACGAGTGGGTGCCCATCCGGTGCCCGCCGAAGGCCCAGTTGAGAATGTCGCTGAGGATCTCGGTGGCCTTGCCGTAGGTCTTGGTCACCGTCGCGCTCTTGTGGTCCACGTCCGGCAACAGGGCCGCGCCAGCGCACACCAGGGAACCGGCGATGATCTCACCGGGTCCCAGTTCGAAGCTGAGTCCAAGGAATTCCGTGCCCTGGACCAGCGGTACGACCGCCATCCAGCCGACCACGCCACTGAGTGCGTGCGAGTGCCCCATCATGGCGGGAACCGTAGCGGAGTCTGCCAATCGCCGCGAATCAGAGACCCGTTTCGGACAGGGAACAAAAGCCACTTCATCCCCAGGAAACACGAACGCCTCCGACACAGGAGTCGAATGTGTTGCGATATCCCGCCTCACCTCGAAGATCGTTGACGCTCCTCGCGGCGAGTTGGTAGACAACCAACAACCCCCAGGTGGCAATGCCACCAACCCCACGAAACCTGACAGGGGCCGTTATGAAAACCCAACATCCTCCCTCCGGCACCCTTCTCCGGCGGACGGCGGCGTCCGGCAGCGCGCTCCTCCTTCTCGGAGGCCTCACGGTGGCCCCGGCGGCCGCCGACGAGGCGAGCGGCAACACCCTCACCGTCGCCATCGCCCAGCAGGTCGACTCCTTCAACCCCTTCACCGCGCAGCTCGCGGTCACCACGAACATCCTCCGGCACGTCTACGACAGCCTCACCACGGTGAACCCGGAGACCGGCGAGCCCGAGCCCTCGCTCGCGGAGAGCTGGGAGACCTCCGACGACGGTCTCACCTGGACGTTCAACCTCCGCGACGACGCCCTCTTCAGCGACGGCGAGCAGCTCACCGCCGACGACGTGGCGTGGACGTTCACCACGATGATGGAGAACGACGCCGCCGCCGTCGCCAACGGCAACTACGTCTCCGGGTTCGAGGAGGTCACGGCCGAGGACGACACGACCGTCGTCATCGAGCTGGACGAGCCGCAGGCCACCATGGAGTCCCTGCGCGTGCCGATCGTCCCCCGGCACGTCTGGGAGCCGATCATCGAGGAGGAGGGCGAGGCCTTCTCCGACTACACCGCCGACGACCTCCCCACGGTCGGCAGCGGTCCCTTCGTCCTCACCGAGCACTCGCGCGGCGAGCACATCCGCCTGCAGGCCAACCCCGACCACTGGCGCGGCGCCCCCGGCTTCGACGAGCTGTACTTCCGCTACTACTCGGAGAAGGACGCCGCCGTCGAGGCCCTGCGCAGCGGCGAGGTCTCCTTCGTCTACGAGCTCACCGACGCCCAGATCACCTCCCTGGAGACGCTGGACAACGTCGCCGTCAACGTCGCCGACGGCAAACGGTTCCAGGCCTTCACCATCAACCCCGGCGCCGTCACCCAGGACGGCGAGGAGTTCGGTGACGGACACCCGGCACTGGAGGACCGCACCCTGCGCCAGGCCATCGTCATGGGCATCGACAACGAGGAGATCGTCCAGCAGGGCGCCAACGGCCAGGCCGTCGCCGCGGGCGGTTACGTCCCGCCTCGCTACACGGACTTCCACTGGGCTCCCGAGGGCGACGAGGCCATCCTCGACTTCGACCCTGACGCCGCCAACGCGATGCTCGACGAGGCCGGGTACGAGAGGGGCGACGACGGCGTGCGGGTCTCGCCCGACGGCGACCGCCTCGAACTGCGCATGCACGTCCACGCCGACCGCCCGGACAACGTCCAGGCCGGGCAGGTCATCGACGAGCGCCTCGCCGACATCGGCATCGAGATCGACAACCAGACCGTCGACCCGGGCATCCTGAGCGACGCCCTCTACGACGCCGAGTACGACCTCATCTTCACCGGGTGGACGGTCAACCCCGACCCCGACTACGTGTTCAGCATCCACACCTGCGACGCGCTGCCCACCGAACCGGGCACCATGCAGGGCGACGCGTACTTCTGTGACGAGGAGTACGACGAGCTCTACGCCGCGCAGCTGGCCGAGTACGACCGCGAGGCCCGCGCCGAGATCATCCACCAGCTCCAGGAGGTCCTGTACCGGGAGGCCGTGGTCAACGTCCTGGCCTACCCGAACATCATGGAGGCCTACCGGACCGACCACATCGCCAGCCTCCAGTTGGAGCCCGCCGAGGGCGGCAACATCTGGGGTCAGGACGGCTACTGGGCCTGGTGGTCGGCCGAGCCCGCGGAGGGCGCGTCCGGCGGCGGCTCCGGGCCGTCCACCGGGGTGCTCATCGCCATCGGTGCCGGCGTGCTGGTGCTGGTGGTCGCGGGTGCCTTCGTCTTCTTCCGACGACGCTCCACCGTGGAGGACCGCGAGTGACGACAACGCCCACCGAGGCGGACGAACCGACCGGGGCGGGGACCACCGACGTCCCCGCCCCGGCGGGCCCCACGGGGTTGGGCCGAGCGGCCCCCGTGGCCACCTACGTGCTCGGCCGCCTGACCACCGCCGTGGTCTCCCTGTTCGCCGTGATCGTCGCCGGGTTCTTTCTTTTCCGGATCCTGCCCGGCGACCCCGTCCGCGCCATGACCGAGGGCCGCGAGGTCTCCGCCGAACAGCGCGAGGAGCTGCGCCGCCAGTTCGGCCTCGACCAGCCGCTCTGGCAGCAGTTCCTCGACTACGCGGCCGGGCTGGTGCGGCTCGACCTCGGGATCTCCTTCCAGTACCGCGAGCCGGTGGTCGACCTCATTCTGGAACGCCTGGGCCCGACGATCCTGCTCGCCGGTACCGGCACGGTCATCGCCGCGCTCCTCGGCCTCTTCCTCGGCGCCCGCGCCGGGTGGCGGCCGGGCGGACGCGGGGACCGGATCAACACGGCGGTGGCGCTGTTCTTCTGGTCGGTGCCCACGTTCTGGCTCGGTCTGCTGCTGATCGTGCTACTCGCCTCGGGACGCGGGTTCATGCCCGGCCTGTTCCCGACCGGTGGCATGGTCTCGCCCAGTGCCACCGGACCGGTGGAGACCGCGCTGAGCACCGCCCGGCACATGGTGCTGCCGGTCCTGACCATGGTCGCGGTGATCTACGCGCAGTACCTCATGATCATGCGCTCGTCGCTGATGGACGAGAAGGGCGCCGACTACCTGGTCACGGCCCGCGCCAAGGGACTGCGCGACGCCCTCGTGCGCCGCAGGCACGCCGTGCCCAACGCGCTCCTGCCCACCGTGACGCTCATCTTCCTGAACCTCGGGCAGGTCGTCTCCGGGGTCATCCTCGTGGAGACGGTCTTCTCCTGGCCCGGACTCGGCCAGCTCTTCTACTCCGGTCTGCGCGTGCCCGACCTCGGCCTCGTCCAGGGGCTGTTCGTGGTGTTCGCGGCCTCGGTGATCCTCATGAACCTGCTGGCCGACCTGGTGTATCCGCTGCTCGACCCGAGGGTGCGCCCATGAACACGCCCACCGGACCCGCCCCGGCCGACCCCGCGGCGCCACCGGATCCCGCGCTCTCCAGCCGCGCCCTGGCCCGCAGACGCCGCCGTGAGGCCCTGGTCGGCTTCGCCCGCGAGTACGCCCGCAACCGGGCAGGGCTCCTCGGCCTGGGCCTGCTGCTCGCCATCGGCCTGCTCGCCGTGACGGCCCCGCTGTTCATCGACCAGACCCACCTGACCATCACCGGCGCCCCTGGTGAGTCCCACGAACCGCCGAGCTGGCAGTTCCCCTTGGGAACCGACAACTTCGGCCGCTCGATTCTGGACCTGGTGATCTGGGGTGCGCGTGTCTCGCTGACGGTCGGACTGCTGGCCACGTTCGTGTCGGTCACCCTCGGCACTCTCGTGGGAGTCACCGCCGGGCACTTCGGCTCCTCCGGCGGCGTCGGCGGCCGAATCGTGTCCACGGTGCTCATGCGGGTCACCGACTGGTTCCTGGTCCTGCCCACCCTGGTCCTGGCGGTGGCGCTGGCCGCCGTCCTGCCGCGCGGCACCGGCACCATCATCATCGCGATCGGCCTCACCGTCTGGCCGCCCACCGCACGCCTGGTGCGCGCCCAGACCCTCGCGGTGGAGGCCCGCCCGTTCGTGGAGCGCGCCCGCGCCCTGGGCGGCGGCCACGCCCACGTGATGGGCTGGCACGTGCTGCCCAACGTCATGCCGGTCGTGCTCGCGCAGACCACGCTGCTGGTGGCCACCTCCATCATCGCGGAGTCCACCCTGGCCTTCCTGGGCATGGGAGACCCCACCACCATCTCCTGGGGCGGCATCCTGGAGGCGGCCCGCACCGCCGGGGCGATCAGCGCCGGGATCTGGTGGTACATCGTCCCGCCCGGCCTGGCCATCGCCGTGGTCGCGCTCTCCTTCACCCTGTGCGGGCGCGCGGTCGAGTCCGTCATCAACCCACGGCTCAAGGGGCAGAGTTGACCAGCCTTCTCGACGTCAGCGACCTGCGCGTCACCTACTCCGGCAGCGCTGGGGACGTCCCCGCCGTCCGTGGCGTCGACCTGTCCCTGGACCCCGGCGACACCCTCGGGGTGGCGGGGGAGTCAGGCAGCGGCAAGTCCACCGTGGCCCTGGCCCTGCTGCGCCTGCTGCCCGCCAGCGCCAAGGTCACCGGAAGCATCCTGCTGGAGGGCGAGGACGTCCTGCAGATGAAGTGGGGCCGCCTGCGCGCCGTGCGCTGGGTGGGCGCCTCGGTGGTGTTCCAGGGCGCCATGCACTCGCTCAACCCGGTGAAGCGGATCGGTGACCAGATCGCCGAGCCGCTGCTCATCCACGAGCTGGTCGGTCCCGCCCGGGTGGAGGCGCGCGTGTCCGAGCTCCTGGAACAGGTGGGGCTGCCCGCCTCGCGTCGGCGCGACTACCCCCACCAGCTTTCCGGGGGCCAGCGCCAGCGGGTGATGATCGCGATGGCGCTGGCGTGCGAGCCGCGCCTGATCATCGCGGACGAGGCCACCACCGCGCTGGACGTGATGATCCAGGCGCAGATCCTGGCCCTGTTGGGGCGGCTGGTGGACGAGACCGGGATCGGCATGCTGATGATCAGCCACGACCTGTCCGTCCTGGCGGCCACCTGCGACCGGGTCGCGGTCATGTACTCCGGGCGGATCGTCGAACACGGCCCCGCGCGGGAGGTCGTGCACGAACCCGCGCACCCCTACGCGAGCGCGCTGAGCGCGGCCTTCCCGAAGATCGGTGACCCGGGCTCGCGCCTGGCGCCCCGGGGGCTGCCCGGAGACCCGCCGGACCCCGCCGACCCGCCCACGGGCTGTGTGTTCCGGCCGCGCTGTGCCGTCGCGGAGACGGTGTGCGCCACCGTGGACCCGCCGCTGTGGCCGGTCCGCCCCGACAGGGACGGCCACTCGGACCGGTACGCCGCGTGCGTGCACGTGGGCACGGGGCCGGGGTCGCTCGGCCACGGAGACGCGGCGAGTGGCTCCGGTGGCATGAGCCGACCGGGCGGCGCGAGTGACAAGAGCGGAACCGCCAACACAGAGGAGACGAGCCGTTGAGCGCCGACACTGACTCACGACAGCCCTCCTCCCGGTCCGGGCCGAAGCAGGAGACCGGGCCCATCCTGCGGGCCGACGACGTGAGGGTGGCCTTCGCCGCCGGGGTCGCCCCGGGCGGCGGCCGGGGTACCGCCCGCGCCGTGGACGGGGTCAACCTGGACGTGGCGGCGGGGGAGATCGTCGCCCTCGTGGGGGAGTCCGGCTGTGGCAAGACCACCCTGGCCCGGGCCCTGCTCGGGCTGGAGCGGCCCACGGGCGGCCGGGTCCTCTTCGAGGGGGCGCCACTGGGCTACCGCTCGCGCGACCTGCGCACCTACCGGCGCCGGGTCCAGCTCGTGCAGCAGGACCCGATGGGGTCGCTCAACCCCCGCCGCACCGTCTACGAGTCAGTCGTGGAGGGGCTGCGCATCCACGAGGGCACCGCCGTGGACGAGACGGAGCGAGTCTCGCGGGCGCTCTCCCAGGCTGGTCTGCGCCCGCCCGAACGGTTCTTCACCCGCTACCCGCACGAGCTCTCCGGCGGACAGCGCCAGCGCGTGGTGATCGCCGGGGCCCTGGTCCTGGACCCGGAGGTGCTGGTGGCCGACGAGCCGGTGGCGTCCCTGGACGCGTCCGTGCGCGGGGAGATCCTGCGGCTGCTGCTGGAGCTGCGCGACGAACTGGGCCTGTCCGCGCTGGTGGCCACCCACGACCTCGGACTGGCGTGGAACATCGCCGACAGGGTCGCCGTGATGTACCTCGGGCGCGTGGTGGAACTGGGCACCGTGGAGGAGGTCCTGTCCGCTCCCGCCCACCCGTACACGCGGGCCCTGCTGTCGGTCCTGCCCGACTCCGGGATGGAGGAGGGCCCCGTGGTGCTCTCCGGCGAGCCGCCGGACCCCAAACAGGTCCCCACCGGCTGCCGGTTCCACCCGCGCTGTCCGGTCCTGGCCTCGGGTGAGGCGGAGCGGGCCGGTGTGGCCGACCTGTGCACCACCGTGGACCCGGAGGTCCTGGGCGGCGGCGCCGAGCGGCGGGTGGCCTGCCACTGGGCGGCCGAGGACGCGACCGGCCGCCTGCGCGCGGACGGTTCGCCCGGACCCGTGCCCGTGTAGGTCGTCCCGGCAGGTGGGCACCACGTGAGCCGCATCCTGGTGGGCTGTGGGCGGCGTGTCCTCGCGGGCGCCGACCGGCCCGTCGATCCCGGACGTCTGCCCTCGTCACCCACAACTGTTCTCCCGTCCGGTTCGGGGCGGAGGAGGGGTCTCCGCGCCGGAACACTCCCGGCGCGGGCCCCGTTGGCACGGACATGTGGACCAACGAGCACCCCGAGGAACCCGTACCCGCGAAGCCGCCCGGTCCGGCGCGGGCCCCGGAGCGCGTCCTCACCGAGAGCGACCTCTGGCACGGAGCCGACCTCGATCTGGACGCCTACCTGGCGCGACTGGGCCTGTCCGGGGAGCTGCCGCCCACCCTGGACACCCTCACCGCCGTGCACCGCGCCCACCTGGCGGCGATCCCCTTCGAGAACCTCCAGCTGCTCCTGGGCCGCCCGGTCCCGCTGGACGTCCCGTCGCTGACGGACAAGATGGTCCACCACCGGCGGGGAGGCTACTGCTACGAACAGAACCTGCTGCTGGCCGCCGCCCTGGACCGGCTCGGGTTCACGCTGACCGCCTTCACCGCCCGGGTCCTGATGGGTGGTGACGGCCGTCCCCGGCCCTCCACCCACGCCCTCCTGCGGGTCGTGGTGGACGGTGAGCCCTGGCTTGCCGACGTCGGGTTCGGCGGCGGGGGCCTCGTGGAACCCCTCCCGTTCGTTGACGGCCACCAGGTCTCGCAGGGCGGTTGGAACCTGCGGCTGGACCGGGTGTCGGAGATCGGCGACGAGGAGTGGCTGCTGCGCGGGTTCACCGGTGGGCGGTGGCGGAACCTGTACCTGTTCGCCGCCGCGGGGGCACTCCCGCAGGACTACGCGGTGTACAGCCACTACCTCACCACTCACTCACGGTCACCCTTCCGCAGCCGCCTGATGGTCGCGCGGACCGGTGGCGGGACCCGGTACGCGCTCAACGACACGACGCTGTCCGTGGAGCGGGTGGACGGCACCGGGGAGACACGGGAGTTGACTCTGGGAGAGGTGGGAACGGTGTTGCGCGAGGTGTTCGACATCGCTCTTGACCAGGAAGAACGGCGGATCATCGAGGGTCGTGTGAAGGAGTTCCTGGAGGTCTGAACCCAGCCCGCGAGTTGTGATCGTCATCACGTTTGACTGGCTCGCTGGCGCGGTCCCGTCGCGAAGCCCGACGCCAACCGGCGTGTCATCCACGCGGTGGCACACCCGCGGCACGGGTTCGCACCGGTTGCGATGATTTGGGGTGATCACACACGTTCGTGACCGTGTGTGTCTGGGCAGGACCTGTGGGGCGCGACCCGAGGGAGCAGCCCATGGCGCACATGACCACCGAAGACGTCCACGACTACATCAACGGTGTCTGCTTCAAGACCGGACCACCCGGAAAGGTCGGGGCCGAGACCGAATGGCTGGTCACCGACCCCGAGCACCCCACCGCACCCGTCACCATCGACCGCCTCGCGGAGCTCATGGAGGCCTGTGGCCCCCCGCCCGCGGGAAGCCGGATCACCTTCGAACCCGGCGGCCAGATCGAACTCAGCTCGGCCGCACTCCCGGGACCGGCACGCGCCCACGAGGCCCTGGCCCGGGACCTGGACCACATCCGCAAGACCCTCGCCGACGCCGGACTGCACCTGGCCGAGACCGCTCTCGACCCGGTACGGCCCCCCGTCCGCCAGCTTCGTCTGCCCCGCTACACGGCCATGGAGCGGTTCTTCACCAACCGCCGCCAGCCCAGCGGGCACACCATGATGTGCAGCACCGCGTCACTCCAGGTGTGCCTCGACACCGGGGCCGACGCCGCCGACGCGCGCGCCCGCTGGGAACTCGTGCACCGGCTCGGACCCGTCCTGGTGGCCGCGTTCGCCAACTCCGCCGTGTGGCGCGGGCGGCCCACCGGCTGGAAGTCCACCCGCTGGGCCATCTGGGCGGCCACGGACGGCACGCGCACCCGACCGGCCCTGGAGTCCCACACCCACCCGGACCCGGCCACCGCCTGGGCCGAGTACGCCCTCGCGGCCAACGTCCTGGCCGTGCCGGAGATCCCCGGCGGGGGAGGGGAGTGGACGGCCGATCCGGGCATCACCCTGGCCGACTGGGTCGCCGGGCGGGGAGCCCGCCCGCTCACCCTCGCCGACCTGGAGTTCCATCTGTCCACGCTCTTCCCGCCCGTGCGCCCGCGCGGCTGGTGGGAACTGCGCATGATCGACGCCCTGCCGCTGCGCTGGTGGCCGGTCCCGGTGGCGCTCGCCGCCGCGCTGCTCGACGAACCCCGTGCCCGCGCCGTCGCGGAGGAGGCCACCGAACGGCTCTGCCGGGACCGCCTTCCCTCCCCGGAACTGTGGCGGCGCTCGGCCAGCCTCGGGCCGGCCGACCCCGAGATCGACGCCTGCGCGCGGGTGTGTTTCGACGCCGCGGTGGAGGCGCTGCCGAGGATGGGCGCGGCCGGACTCGCCCACCTGGTGGACGCGTACGCGGAGCGGTACGTCCGACGCGGACGGTGCCCGGCGGACGCCGCGCTCGGGGAGCTGGTGCCCGAGCCGCGTGACGGCGCCGAGGACCCGGCGGGGGACCGGAGCGGCGTGCGCGCCGCGCACAGGGGAGGTTCGTCATGAGCCACGAACAGGACCGCGCCAAGGAGCGCATCGCCGCCGAACTCGACCGGAGCAGGCGGCGCAGCAACGGGCTGACCCTGGACTCCCTGGACGACGAGGACCTGCTCACCCAGCACTCCCCGCTGATGTCCCCGCTGGTCTGGGACCTGGCGCACATCGGCAACTACGAGGAGCAGTGGCTGCTCAGGGCAGCCGGGGGACGCGAGGCGCTGCGTCCCGACATCGACGGTCTGTACGACGCCTTCGAGAACCCGAGGGCCGACCGGGTCGCCCTGCCGCTGCTGCGCCCGGACGAGGCCCGTGCGTACAACGACCGGGTGCGCCGGGAGGTCCTGGACACCCTCGAATCGGTGAACCTGGAGACGGTGCCCGCCCCCCGGAACTCGGGGGAGCGGTCTCTGCTGGAGGCCGGGTTCGTGTTCCACATGGTGATCCAGCACGAGCACATGCACGACGAGACCATGCTCGCCACCCACCAGCTCCGCCGCGGCGCCCCCGTGCTGCTGGAGGAGGAGCCCGGGGTCGCGCTGTCGAGCCCGCCCCCGGCGGAGGAGGTCCTGGTCCCCGCCGGGCCCTTCACCATGGGCACCGACGACGACCCCTGGTCCTACGACAACGAGCGCTGCGCTCACACCGTGGACCTGGACGCCTACTGGATCGACACCGACCCGGTCACCAACGCCGCCTACCTGCGGTTCGTCGCTGACGGCGGCTACCAGGACCCGCGCTGGTGGACCGGGCAGGGATGGGAGTGGCGCCAGCGGCGCGACGCCGAGGCGCCCGCCTTCTGGAACCGGGACGGCGACGGCTGGTCCCGGCGCCGGTTCGGCCGGGTCGAGGAGGTGCCGCCGGACCAACCCGTCCAGCACGTGTCCTTCCACGAGGCCCAGGCCTACGCCCGATGGGCGGGCAAACGGCTTCCCGCCGAGGCCGAGTGGGAGAAGGCCGCCCGCTTCGACCCCGCCACCGGGCGCTCACTCCGCTTCCCCTGGGGCGACGCGGAACCCACCGGCCACCACGCCAACCTCGGCCAGCGCGCGCTCGGGCCGCACCCGGTGGGCAGCCACCCCGAGGGCACCTCACCCCTGGGGGTGCGTCAGCTGATCGGAGACGTGTGGGAGTGGACCTCCACGACGTTCCACGGCTACCCCGGGTTCGCCGCTTTCCCCTACCGGGAGTACTCGGAGGTCTTCTTCGACGACGGTTACAAGGTCCTGCGCGGAGGTTCCTGGGCCACCCACCCCACGGCGGTCCGTTCCACCTTCCGCAACTGGGACCACCCGATCCGACGGCAGATCTTCAGCGGGTTCCGCTGCGCACGCGACGCGGGCCGCGACTGATGTGCCGTCACCTCGCCTACCTGGGGCCGCCGCGTACCCTGCACGAACTCCTGTACGCGGCGCCCCACTCACTGCACGTGCAGTCCTGGGCCCCGCGACAGCAGCGGTACGGGACGGTCAACGCCGACGGGTTCGGTGTCGGCTGGTACCCGGAGGGGACCGAGACCGCCGAGCCGCTGCGGTACCGACGCGCCATGCCGATCTGGGGTGACTCCTCCTTCGCCGACGCCGCCAGGGCCATCGGGTCCGGGTGTGTGCTCGCCGCGGTCCGCGACGCCACCGTCGGGTTCGGGTCGGAGGAGTCCGGAGCCCAGCCCTTCCGCGCTGACCGCCTGCTGTTCAGCCACAACGGGGCGGCCCGGGACGACCAGGCGCTCCTGACCGGAATGGCCGCGCCCTTCCCGCCGGACGCCCTGGACGCCCGCGCGCCGGTGGACTCCGCCCCGCTCTTCGCGCACGCCGTGCGGGCCTGGCGGACCTCGGGCGACCTCACCGACGCGCTCGCAAGGGCGGTGCACCGCGCCCGGGAACTCTCCGAGGGGCGGTACAACCTGCTGGCCAGCGACGGAGAGGTGATCGTCGGGACCACTGCGGGGGACACCCTGTACACCCTGCGCCGGGACGAGGGGGTCTGGCTGGCCTCCGAACCCTTCGACGACGGGCGCGGTTGGCGACAGATCCCCGAGAACTCCGTGGTCGTGGCCACCCGCGAGGGCACCGACGTCCGGCCCCTCGGCTGAGCTCAGGCACGCACGCCACTGGTATCACCCGCCCCGGGTACATCCGTAAGGGACACAGGAGGCACCATGTTCCGGATTGACCGCAACCTGACCGCTGACGAGCTCGACAAGGCCCTGCGCACCGACGTCGCCGAGGGGCTCACCGCACGCCCCAAACAACTGCCGCCCAAGTGGTTCTACGACGAACGCGGCAGCGGGCTCTTCGAGGACATCACGCGGCTTCCGGAGTACTACCCGACCCGCGCCGAACGCTCCATCCTGGAGACGCACGCCGACGAGATCGCGGGGGCCTCGGGCGCCGTCGCCCTCATCGAGCTCGGCTCCGGGGCGGGGGTCAAGACCCGGCTCCTCCTGGACGCCATGCGACGCCAGGGGGAGCTGACCAGGTTCGTGCCGGTCGACGTCAGCGGGGAGTTCCTCGCCGCCTCCGCGCGCCCGGTCGTCGACGACTACCCCGGCCTGGACGTGCACGCGGTGGTGGGGGACTTCGAGCACCACCTGGGCCTGCTGCCGGTCAGCGAGAGCGGGCGCCAGCTCCTGGCGGTGCTCGGCTCCACCATCGGCAACCAGGAACCCGGCCCCCGCGACTCCTTCCTCCGCGACATCCACGACGTGCTGCACCGGGGGGACTCCCTGCTGCTCGGCGCCGACCTGGTCAAGGACCCCGCCCGCCTGGTGGCCGCCTACGACGACTCCCAGGGGGTGACCGCCGCCTTCAACCGCAACGTGCTCTCGGTGATCAACCAGCAGCTGGGCGGCGACTTCGACCCCACCGCCTACGAGCACCTCGCGGTGTGGAACGTCGAGTGCGAGTGGATCGAGATGCGCCTGCGCGCCCGCTCCGCGCAGCACGTGCGCGTCGCCGACCTCGACCTGGAGGTGGGCTTCGCCGAGGGCGAGGAGATGCGCACGGAGATCTCCGCCAAGTTCCGCCGCGAGGGACTGGCTGCCGAACTCGACGCCGCGGGGTTCGACCTCACCCACTGGTGGACCGACACGGAGGGGGACTTCGCGCTCACCCTGGCCACCGTGCGCTGAGCGTCAGGAGCCCGCCAGGCCGCCGATCAGCGAGCCCACCGTGTAGGTCACCAGCATGGCGAACGACCCGCCGAGCACGCACCGCAGCGCGGCGCGCAAGGGCAGGGCGCCGCCCATCCGCGCGCTGATCGCGCCCAGCAGACCCGTGGCCACCAGCACCGCGACCACCGTCACCGCCAGACGCCAGGCGTCCGGGCTCAGCAGCATGGCCAGGAGCGGGATCATCGCGCCCAACAGGAAGGAGAACATGCTCGCGAACGCGGCCTGCCAGGGGTTGGCTCGGTACCGGTTCAGCCCCAGCTCCACCTCCACGTGGGCGCTCAGGGCGTCATGGTCGGTGAGCTCACGGGCGACCCTGCGGGACAGCTCCTCGCTGAGTCCGCGCTCCCGGTACATCCCTGCCAACTCCTCCAACTCGCCCTCGGGGTCGTCGGAGAGCTCCCGCCGCTCATGGGCGATCGCCGCCCTCTCGGTGTCCCGCTGCGTGCTCACCGAGACGTACTCGCCCGCCGCCATCGACAGGGCGCCCGCGAGGGTCCCGGCCACTCCCGCGACCAACAGGGTCTCCCGGTGCGGGGTGGCACCCGCCACGCCCACCACGAGACCCGCCGTGGAGACGATGCCGTCGTTGGCGCCCAGAACAGCCGCACGAAGCCCGTTCAACAGCGACCCCAGCCGCTTCTGCGAGCGCTCCGTGTTCTGCTCCATGGGGTCAGAGTGACACGTGTGACTCGCCCCGACCCGCCTCACCACGCCGGATTCCGCTACGCTCGTGCCGTGTTCAAGGTAGGAGTTTTCGGCGCCGATGGGCGCATGGGGTCAGAGGTCGTCAAGGCGGTTCAGGCCGCCGACGACATGGAACTCGTCGCGGGCGTGGACAGCGCCGACGATCGTGAAGCGGTGCTGGGGGCCGACTACGTCGTCGACTTCACGCACCCCGACGTGGTGATGGACAACCTCGCGTGGCTGATCGACCACGGGATCCACGCCGTCGTCGGGACCAGCGGTTTCGATGAGGCCCGCCTGGCGAAGGTGCGCGCCCTCCAGGAGGCCAAGCCGGGGGCGAAGGTGCTCATCGCACCCAACTTCGGCATCGCGGCCGTCCTGATGATGCACTTCGCGAAGAAGGCCGCGCCCTACTTCGACTCCACGGAGATCATCGAGCTGCACCACCCGAACAAGGCCGACGCCCCCAGCGGCACCGCCTACCGGACCGCCGAGCTCGTCGCCGAGGCCCGCCGTGAGGCCGGGACCGAGCCGATGCCCGACGCCACCACCTCGGAGATCCCCGGGGCCCGTGGCGCGGACGTCGAGGGCGTCCGCGTGCACGCCCTGCGCATCCAGGGCCTGATCGCCCACCAGGAAGTCGTGTTCGGCACCGACGGCGAGACCCTGAAGATCCGCCACGACTCGATGAACCGCACCTCGTTCATGCCCGGAGTCCTCCTCGGCATCCGCAGGACCGCAGAGCTTCCCGAGCCCCTCACCCTGGGCCTGGAGCCGATCCTGGGCCTGGACTAGCCATGTGACCAATGAGGGGGACCACCACGATGGCGGTCCCCCTCAGTCATGTCCCGTCCCAGCAGGGCGCACACAGTCCCAGCCATCTCGCCCGGGACACCGGCGGGACCATCCCCGCGTGCGCGGGGAGCACCGCGCCCACTTTGAGCAGGGTGATCGGTCGCCGGGACCATCCCCGCGTGCGCGGGGAGCACTGAATCGGACCCAAGGTGGACTCGCGGGCCGGGGGACCATCCCCGCATGCGCGGGGAGCACGTGAACGTGCTCCCGAGCGGGTTCCAGGTGACGGGACCATCCCCGCATGCGCGGGGAGCACCCTTTTTCACCTGCAAACTTACCGGTGGCAAGTGGCCATTTTTGTAACTTCTCGAGAAACGGACATTTCCACCTTCCCTACGGCTACGCGCCTCGGCGGCAGGTGAGGAAGATCTGGACCTCGGGGTGGGCGCCGTCGGGGGAGTAGGTGACCACGCGCTCGTCCTCGATGATGAGCCCGGCCCGCTCCACGACCTCTCTCAGTTCGTCGCGGGGGTAGCCGGACACCCGGATCTCGTTCCCCAGGAAGGAGATGGGCTGGTCGTCCAGGTCGGCCTCGACCATCGACAGGCACACCAGGCCGCCGGGGACCAGCGAGGCGCGCACGCGGCCCAGGGCCTGGGGAATGCGCTCCTTGGGCAGGCAGAGCAGCGAGAAGAACGCCACGATGGCGTCGTACGAGCACTCCACCGGGTCCAGGTCGACGATGTCTGCCCGGCGGAACGTCGCCTCGGGAACGTTCTGACGGGCGAGCGCGATCATCTCCTCGGAGATCTCGAAGCCGGTCACCTGGGCGCCGGAGCTGACCAGCTGGCGGGCCGTGGGCAGGCCGGTCCCCGAACCGAGGTCGAGGATCTGCGCGTTCGGTGGCAGCAGACTCAACAGCCTGCGAACGCAGTCCTCCTGGCCTTCCTTGTTGGGAAAGGCCTCGTCGTAGCGTTCTCCGATCGTGTCGAACGCGCGCGCCTGGCGGGCGTTGCGTTCGGCCCAGGCCACCGGGTCAGGGGCGAGCTCGAGGGGATCGGTGGGGTGGTCGCTCGGCACGGTTCTCCAAGGGGGTACATAGGCGGGGCAGGCATCGTAACCGGAGCGGCTTCCGGAGGCGGGTTCGCTCAGGTCGGCCCAGGCAGGACGGCGTGTCCGTGTTCCAGGTAGACCAGACCTCCACCGTGGTCGTCCACCGAGACCGCCGCCCTCATGCGCCGGGCCGTCCCTTCGGCGAGGTAGTCGAGGAGCCGCTCGGGCGGGACCCACTCCCAGCCGGACAGTTCGTCGGGCGGCAGCCGGAAGTCGGTGTGCGGGACGTCCACCCGGAACAGCCACTGGTAGGCGGCCGTGCGGGGTGGTCGGGGCGGCACCCAGTCCACCACCAGCGGGGCCCGCACGTGGGCGGTCAGCCCCAGCTCCTCGGCGATCTCCCTGCGGCAGGCGGCCACCGGTGACTCCTCGGCCTCCATGATCCCGCCGGGGACGCCCCAGGGCCTCTCGGGGTCGTACACGCGCCGTACCAGGAGCACGTCGCCCGAGGCCGAACGGATGAGTCCGCCGGCCGCTCCCCGGGTCGCGGGCAGGTTCGCGAAGAAGTCCTCGTCGCTCTGGTCCACCCGACGACCCTAACCCGCCTAGCCCAGGGCGAGCGCCACCGAGAACAGCACGCCGAAGGCCATCTGGAGCTTCCCTGTCTCGCCCAGGCCCAGCACCAGGTCACGGCCGACCTGACCGCCCAGCACCCGGCGCAGCGGCGGCACCGCCAGCGGCGCGGCCAACAGGACCAGCGGCACCCACCAGGACACCGTGGTCAGCACGAGGGCGACCACGAAGGACGCCACGATCATCCCCGCGTAGAGGCGTCGGGTGCCGCTCTCGCCCAGGCGCACGGCCAGGGTGATCTTGCCGGTCTCCCGGTCCGTGGGGATGTCGCGCAGGTTGTTGATCACCAGCACCGAGCACGAGAGGAGACCCACCGGGACCGACGCCACCCAGGCCTGCCAGGGCAGCGTTCCCATCTGCACGAACACCGTGCCCACCACGGCCACGACGCCGAAGAACACGAACACGGAGACCTCGCCCAGGCCCCGGTATCCGTAGGGGGTGCGCCCGCCGGTGTAGTACCAGGCGGCGGCGATCGCGGCCGCGCCGATCAACAGCAGCCACCACGAACTGGTCGCCACCAGCACCAGGCCGACCACACCGGCGAACGCGAAGCTCCCCAGCGCGGCGGCCAGCACCTGCTTCGGAGCGGCGAGGCGGCTCGCGGTCAACCGGGTCGGGCCGGTGCGCTCCTCGGTGTCGGTGCCCTTGACCCCGTCGCTGTAGTCGTTGGCGAAGTTCACGCCCACCTGGAGAGCCATGGACACCACCAGGGCGAGCAGGGCCTTCCACCACACGAACCCGCCCAGGGAGAAGGCCAGCGCTGTGCCGACCGCCACCGGGACGATCGAGTTCGGAAGCGTGCGGGGGCGTAGCCCCGAGACCCATTCACTGACCGTGGCCACGCGCCGGTCCTCCAGATTCGAGACGTTGACACGCCGAGGGGCGCGCCGGACAACTACCCAACGGTAGTGCCTGGCCGCCGCGCCGCCGAACTACTCGGAGACGGTCGCGTGCAGCCGCACCATCGGAAGGAGCCGACCCATGTCGATCTCCCGCCTGGCCCCGTCGGCTCGCCACCCCGAGGCCTCGAAGAACGTCCGCAGCGCGTTCTCCTCCTCCGGGACCCACACGTGCACGGTGCCGAACCCGCCCTCCACCAGGTGGTCCACGCACGCGTTCACCAGGCGGCTGCCGTGTCCCTGCCGCACCCTCTCCGGGTCCACGTGCAGCGCGAACACCTCCGCGTCCTTGGCTGGCCACAGGTCCGGGTCCCCGGCCGGGCCGAACGCCGCGAACCCGACCACGGTGCGCACCCCGCCGTCCTCGTCGGTCGCCACCACCAGCCGGTGCCTGGAGGTGGGCGGCGACTCCAGCGCCGCCGTCCACTGCTCACGGAAACTCTCCCGCGCCTGGGCACCCGAGAGCTCCTCGGCCACCTCGGCGGGCAACAGCTCCCCGTACACCGACCGCCACGACGTGACCTGGAGGTTCACCACCGTGTCCACATCGGCGGCACGGGCGGGACGGACGAACTGCGCACTGGACACGAGGGGGCCTCTCGGTTGGATCCGGACCGGCGTGCGCGGGTGTGCGACACGCCGGACGAAAAGATCACCCACGCCGGAGTTTCCGGACCTTGCACCGGCATGGGAACATCTACGTTGTGAGCCTCATTATCAGAGTTATCGCGAACGCGCTGGCCCTTTGGGCCGCTGTCCTCCTTGTCGACGGGATCGACGTCACGGCGCAGGACACCGTCGGTCAGGTCGTCGTCTACCTCGTGGTCGGTGCGATCTTCGGCGTGGTCAACGCGGTCATCAAACCGATCGTCAAGACGGTCGGCTGCCTGTTCTACGCCCTGACCCTGGGTCTGATCGGGCTGGTGGTGAACGCGCTGCTGTTCATGCTCACCGCGTGGATCGCCGGGCTGTTCGACGTCCCCTTCCACGTGGACGGGTTCTGGCCCGCCTTCTGGGGAGCCATCGTCGTCACCATCGTGAGCTGGGTGGTCAGCATGTTCCTGCCCGACGGCAGGGACGACTGAGACACGCCCGAAACGACCCCCGCGCGCCGTCTTCCGACCACGGTGATCCCGGGCCCCGTCCGAGCGACGCGGGCCCGGTGCGGGTAGGTTCACACTTCCGGGCACCGGTCGAGCGCGTAGGCTCCAGGTGACCTGGTCGGTCACGACCGGGACGGTCCCTCACCTCAACCCACGAGGACGGGGTCCGAACCGGCCACGCTCCAGCGCACTCCCACGTGCGAGGAGCACACAGACTTTCCCGCTTCCGGTGGCCCGCGTTCACCGGTCGCGGTGACGGACGCTCAGCGCCGTCTTCACCCGTAGCACGGAGGAAAGCACCCGGCTCGGGACACGCACCTGTTTCACGCACATGGAGAGGAGGAAGGGCAACCCAGGGCCCCGACGCCTTTCGGCTGGGGCCCGAGAGCCTTTCAGACACGATGGTGGAACCCAAGAACCGCCCGTTCGGCAAGATGTTGACCGCGATGGTCACCCCGATGCTCGAAGACGGGGAACTCGACTACGACGGCGCCGCCCGACTCGCCACCTACCTGGTGGACGAGCAGCACAACGACGGTCTGGTCATCAGCGGTACGACCGGTGAGTCGCCCACGACCAGTGACGACGAGAAGGACCGCCTGCTGCGCTCGGTGGTCGAGGCCGTCGGCGACCGCGCCCAGATCATCGCGGGCGTCGGCACCAACGACACCCGCCACAGCCTCAAGCTGGCGAGGGCCGCCGAGAAGGCGGGCGCGCACGGCCTGCTGGCAGTCACGCCCTACTACAACAAGCCCCCGCAGGAGGGGCTGATCCGGCACTTCACCGAGATCGCCGACACCACCGACCTGCCGGTCATGCTCTACGACATCCCGCACCGCACCGGGACGCCGATCGCCTCCGAGACCCTGGTCCGGCTGGCCGAGCACCCGCGCATCGTCGCCAACAAGGACGCCAAGGACAACGTCGGCGCCAGCTCCTGGGTCATGGAGCGCACCGACCTGGCCTACTACTGCGGCACCGACATCCTGAACCTGCCGCTGCTGTCCGTCGGCGCGGCCGGTTTCGTGAGCGTCGTCGGCCACATCGTCGGCAGCGACCTCAAGGACATGATCGACGCGTTCGAGGAGGGCGAGGTCGGCCAGGCGCTGGCCATCCACCGCCGCCTCACCCCGGTCTACACCGGTATGTTCCGCACTCAGGGTGTCATCACGACCAAGGCGATCCTGAACCTCTTCGGGCTCCCCTCCGGTCCGGTCCGCACCCCGCTCGCGGACGCGTCCTCCGAGCTCCAGGCCCTGCTGCGCGAGGACCTGGCCGCCGCCGGGGTCAAGGGCCCCATCGGGCTCGCCCCGCACCAGGCCGTGCCCGCCAGCGCCGTGCGCGTCGAACGTCTGACGGAGGGTTCCGTATGAGTCACCCGCACCCCGAACTCGGTCCGCCCCCGCCCCAGGGCAAGGGCGTCCTGCGCATCGTCCCGCTCGGCGGGCTCGGTGAGATCGGCCGCAACATGACGGTCTTCGAGTACGACGGCCGTCTGCTCATCGTCGACTGCGGCGTGCTCTTCCCCGAGGAGGAGCAGCCCGGCGTCGACCTGATCCTGCCGGACTTCGACTACATCCGGGACCGTCTCGACGACATCGAGGCGATCGTGCTCACCCACGGGCACGAGGACCACATCGGCGGCGTGCCGTTCCTGCTCCGTGAGCGGGCCGACATCCCGATCGTGGGCTCCAAGCTCACCCTGGCACTGATCAGCGCCAAGCTCGGCGAGCACCGGATCAAGCCGGAGACCGTCCTGGTGGAGGAGGGGGAGCGACACGACTTCGGCCCCTTCGACCTGGAGTTCTTCGCGGTCAACCACTCGATCCCGGACGCGCTCGCCGTGGGCATCCGCACGCCCGGCGGCACGGTACTGCACACGGGCGACTTCAAGATGGACCAGCTGCCGCTGGACAGCCGCCTCACCGACCTGGCCGGGTTCGCCCGGTTCGGTGACGAGGGCGTGGACATCCTGCTGTCGGACTCCACCAACGCGGAGCAGCCCGGGTTCGTCGTCAACGAGCGCAACCTGACCGAGGCCATCGACAAGGTGTTTCGGCAGGCCAAGAAGCGCATCGTCGTGGCCTGCTTCGCCTCGCACGTGCACCGTGTCCAGCAGGTCATCGACTCCGCGACCGCGCACGGCCGCAAGATCGCGTTCGTGGGCCGCTCCATGGTCCGCAACATGAACATCGCGCGCGACCTCGGCTACCTGAGCATCCCCGGCGACACCATCGTCGACGTCAAGCAGCTCGACAAGATGCCCGCCGACGAGGTCGTGCTGATCTGCACCGGCTCCCAGGGCGAGCCCATGGCGGCCCTGAGCCGCATGGCCAGCCGGGACCACCAGATCCGCATCGAGGAGGGCGACACCATCCTGCTCGCCTCGTCGCTGATCCCGGGCAACGAGAACTCGGTCAACCGGGTCATCAACGGTCTCACCCGCTGGGGCGCCAAGGTCGTGCACAAGGGCAACGCGCTCGTGCACGTGTCCGGCCACGCCTCCGCCGGCGAGCTGCTGTACGTGCTCAACATGGTGCGTCCGCGCAACTTCATGCCGGTGCACGGCGAGTGGCGGCACATGCGTGCGCACGCCGACCTGGCCAAGCTCACGGGCGTGCCGAGCGACCGCATCGTCATCGCCGAGGACGGCGTGGTGGTGGACGTGTACAAGAACCGCGCCAAGATCGTCGGTGCGGTGCAGGCCGGATACGTCTACGTGGACGGCTCCTCGGTCGGCGACGTCACCGACGCGGCCCTGAAGGACCGCCGCATCCTCGGCGAGGAGGGCTTCATCTCCGTCGTCGTCGCGGTGGACTCCAACTCCGGGAAGATCCTCGGTGACCCCGAGATCCACACCCGGGGCGCAGGCATGGGCGCCGCGGCCTACGACGACGTCATCGACAAGATCCAGGACGCCCTGGACAAGGCGGCCTCCGACGGGGTCAACGACCCGCACCAGCTGCGCCAGCTCATCCGCCGCAGCACGGGGCGCTGGGTCAACGAGACCTACCGTCGTCGCCCCATGATCATCCCCGTCCTGGTCGAGGTCTGACCGTAGGGGAACCCTGGAACGGCCCGAGGCGCGCAGGCGCTCTCGGGCCGTTCCTTTGTGCACCACCGCCTCGCTCGGGTGCTTGGTGGGCTGCCGATCGGACACCCCTGGCGGCTGGGACCACGGTCGAGCCGGAAACCCCCTCAGCGCGAACATGCGGGCCGCGACACGCCGGGTGCGCTTCGTGCCCCGGGCTGGACGGCTTAGTAGGCTTCCCGCCGTGCCGGGCAGCTGTGCCCGCGCCTCGGAATCGAACCCGTCCCCGGTGGAGGTGACCCCCGATGGCCACGCGTGCCTCCTCAGGTGGTGCTGGGCGCAAGAAGCCCGCCGCACGCAAACCCGCGGCGAAGAAGCGCATGCCCGACGGGCCCATCGCCTATGTGGTCACGCTCTTCGGCCAGTTCCTGCTGGTGGTGTGGAAGGTCATCGCGCACACGGTGGGCGGGGCGGCCCGCGCGGTGGGACGCAGCGCGCGCGGTCTCGACCCGGACCTGCGCCGCGACGGGATCGGTCTGATCCTGCTGGCCCTGGGCATCCTCGTGGCCGCCGCCGTGTGGTGGCAGAGCGAGGGCCCGCTGCTGGAGGCGACCCGCTTCGTGGTGGTCGGCGGCTTCGGCACCTTCTCCCCGATCCTGCCGCTGCTCTTCCTGCCCATCGCGGTCAAGCTCATGCGCACCCCCAGCACCAGCAAGGAGGGCGACGCGGGACGGCTGTTCATCGGGGTCACCGCGATCATGCTCGGCCTGCTCGGGCTCATCCACATCGCCCACGGCATCCCGCAGCCCGTCGACGGCATCGAGGGGCTCCAGGACGCGGGCGGTGTCATCGGCTTCGTCGCCTCCGGCCCGCTCAGCTCGGTGGTCACCCCCTGGATCACCGGGCTCCTGCTGGCCCTGATCCTGGTCTTCGGCATCCTCGTGGTGACGGCCACCCCCATCCGTCGCATCCCGGACCGTCTCCAGACCCTGTTCGGCGCCCTCATGGAGCGCGACGCCGGCCCCGACGCCGGGATCGGACTCCTCGGCGCGGACCAGGAGACCAAGCCCAAGCGCAAGCGCAAGCCGAAGGCGCAGGCCTCCGAGGCCCAGACCGTCGCGGGGGACCACGAGCGCCCCTACGACAGCCCGGTCCTGCCCAGCGAGCCCGACAAGGGGACGATCGCCCCCGCCCTCACCGACGAGGAGGAGGCCGAGGCGGCCGCAGCGAAGAAGCCCGCCCGCAAGAAGGCCAAGGCCCCGACCCCCGACCCCACGCCGCCGCCGGTCACCACCGAACAGCTCTCGATCCCCTCCCGTGTGGTCGAGGGCGACTACGAGCTGCCCGCCCCCGCCATGCTCAAGCCGGGCACCCCGGTCAAGCCCCGCACCCAGGCCAACGACGACGTGGTCGCGGCCTTGAGCGGGGTCATGCAGCAGTTCAAGATCGACGCCGAGGTCACCGGGTTCACCCGGGGGCCGACCGTCACCCGGTACGAGATCGAGCTCGGCCCGGCCGTGAAGGTCGAGAAGGTCACGGCGCTGTCCAAGAACATCTCGCTCGCGGTCAAGAGCGCCGACGTGCGCATCCAGTCGCCCATCCCCGGCAAGTCCGCGATCGGTGTGGAGATCCCCAACACCGACAAGGACATAGTGAGTCTGGGCGACGTGCTGCGCTCCCCGGCGGCCACCTCGGACGACCACCCCATGCTGGTGGGCCTGGGCAAGGACGTCGAGGGCACCAACGTCGTGGCCAACCTGGCCAAGATGCCGCACGTGCTGGTCGCGGGTGCCACCGGCGCCGGTAAGTCCACCTGCATCAACGGGCTCATCACTTCCCTGATGATGCGCGCCACCCCCGACGAGGTGCGCATGATCCTGGTCGACCCCAAGCGGGTCGAGCTGACCATGTACGAGGGCATCCCGCACCTGATCACACCCATCATCACCAACCCGAAGAAGGCCGCCGAGGCCCTCCAGTGGGTGGTGGGGGAGATGGACCGCCGCTACGACGACCTCGCGGCCTCCGGGTACCGGCACGTCGACGACTTCAACGCCGCCGTGCGCACCGGGGAGCTCACCGCCCCGCTGGGCAGCGAACGCGTCTACGAGCCCTACCCCTACCTGCTGGTGATCGTCGACGAGCTCGCCGACCTCATGATGGTCGCCCCCCGCGACGTCGAGGACGCGGTCGTGCGCATCACCCAGCTGGCCCGCGCGGCCGGGATCCACCTGGTCCTGGCCACCCAGCGCCCCAGCGTCGACGTCGTCACCGGTCTGATCAAGGCCAACGTCCCCTCTCGGCTGGCCTTCGCCACGTCGAGCCTCGCCGACAGCCGCGTCATCCTCGACCAGCCCGGCGCGGAGAAGCTGGTCGGCAAGGGCGACTCGCTCTTCCTCCCGATGGGCGCGGGCAAGCCCATCCGCCTCCAGAACGCCTGGGTGGCGGAGAAGGAGATCCGGGGGATCGTCGACCACTGCAAGAAGCAGTCCGAACCCAGCTACCGCGAGGACGTCGCGGTCGTCGACACCAAGAAGAAGGAGATCGACGAGGACATCGGCGACGACATGGACGTCCTGCTCCAGGCGGTCGAGCTGGTCGTCACCACCCAGTTCGGGTCCACGTCGATGCTCCAGCGCAAGCTCCGGGTCGGTTTCGCCAAGGCGGGCCGCCTGATGGACCTCATGGAGAGCCGTGACGTCGTCGGCCCCAGCGAGGGATCCAAGGCCCGCGACGTCCTCGTGCAGCCCGACGAACTCGCGGCGGTCCTCACCGACATCCGGGGTGGATGAGAGCGAACCCACGCCCGTGACGCCCGATTTGGCTCGTTCTTGAGGCCTTCATGGGGCGTGGTGACCTGCGTTGTCCGTGTCCTGGTAGCAGAGTGGGTAGACGTAGGCACAGACAGTCGCGGGGGGAGTGCGCATGGCGACGATCGGCCAAACCCTGTCCGCCGCACGAATCGCGGCGGGTTGCTCCTTGGAGAACCTGAGCACACGTACACGCATCCGTATGCAGGTCCTGAGAGGTATCGAGAACGAGGACTTCGTCCCCTGTGGTGGGGACTTCTATGCTCGCGGGCACATCCGGAGGATCTGCAAGCTCTTCGGCCTGGACCCCGAACCGCTCCTGGAGGAGTTCGAACGGGAACACGCCTCGCCTGAGAAGGCGGCCTTCATCCCCCTGCCCCGGCACCCGTCGGCACAGCCGAAGGCGACCAGGGTCGCCGCCGCCCAGGGGGGACGGGCCCACACCGGGACCGACGAACACGAGGCGCCCGAGAGCGCCCCGCGCAGTTTCGGGGACGAGGGAGCGGACCCGGAGCAGCGGGCGGAGAACTGGAACCACTTCGAACGCAACCAGCGCCTCGCCCGGCCGCCTCGGCGCAACCGGCCCAAGGGGGCGCCGGCCACGACCGGAGCCGTGCCGGAGCCGCGCCCGGCCGGCAGGCACAGCAGGCCGCAGAGCCCGCCTCCCGGACCCGGACCGGGAGCCACCCGTGCCAACAGGCCCCGGAGCGGTGTCAGCGGCACCCGGACACGCCGCGTGGAGGCCGTCCGGAGGCACTGGCCCTGGGCCGTGGTCGGACTCATCCTGATCGCCGCCGTGTTCGTGGGCGTGCGCACCTGGCAGGGCTGGGACGAGGGCAACCCCGTCCGGACCGCCTTCGAGTCGGCGCGGGCGAGCGGCGATGAGGGGGTCGACTCGGCGCTGCGACCGAACGACGCCCCGCCTGTTCCCGTCGAGCGCGCCGAGGCCGCCGAGGACACGGCACCCGTCGAGGCGGAGCCGGTCGAGTTCACGGTCTCCTTCTCTGCCGCCGAACGCAGCTGGATCGAGGTCAGCGAGGTCGACGGCGAGGCACTCTTCACCGGGTTCCTCCTTGAGGGAGAGGACCGGGAGTTCACCACCGAGGAGCCGCTGAACCTGTGGGTCGGCAACGCGGGCTCGGTCAGCGTGGCCGTGGACGGCGAGGACCACGGCCCCAGCGGACAGATCGGTGAGGTCCGGGAGGTCACCATCGGAGCCGAGGGCCTGGAGGACTGACGGGCGCCTCAACGGCGCGGCTCGGCACCACGGGAGACGAGGCCGGGGTACGGGCGGGTAGGTCAACCACGGTAGTGTGGGGGGCTGCGGGCGGCGACATTCGACGCCTTCGTGCGAGCACGACCCGACCGGTACCCCGGCCTTCGGCCGCGCCGCGCCCCGCAGTACCCGTAGCTCTCCCACACGCTTGGAAGCCATGTCATCGCGCCGTACTGTCTCACTCGTCACCCTGGGGTGTGCGCGTAACGAGGTCGACTCCGAAGAGCTCGCCGGACGCCTTGCCGCTGGCGGCTGGGACCTCGTCGACGACGACACCAAGGCCGACGTGACCGTCGTCAACACCTGCGGGTTCATCGACGCCGCCAAACAGGACTCGATCGAGACCCTGTTGGAGGCGGCCGAGGGCGGCGGGAAGGTCATCGCCGCGGGCTGCATGGCCGAGCGCTACGGTTCCGAGCTGGCGGAGGCCCTCCCCGAGGCCAACGTCATCGGGTTCGACGACTACGCGGCCATCACCGACCGGCTCGACGACGTCGTGGCAGGCCGCACACTGGTGCCGCACGACCCGCGCGACCGCCGCACCCTGCTGCCGATCAGCCCCTCCGAGCGCGACGCCTCCCAGGTCCACGTGCCCGGGCACGCCGCCTTCGCCGACGCCGAGGGCGCCGAGGGCACCGAGCTGCCCTACCGCGTCGCCACCCCGCGCCGCCGCCTCACCGGCGGCCCGGTCGCCAACCTCAAGATCGCCTCCGGCTGCGACAGGCGCTGCACCTTCTGCGCCATCCCCGCCTTCCGTGGCGCCTACATCTCCCGCCAGCCCGACGAGATCGTCCGCGAGGCCGAGTGGCTGGCCAGCGAGGGCGTGCGCGAGGTCTTCCTCGTCAGCGAGAACTCCACGTCCTACGGCAAGGACCTGGGTGACGTGCGGGCGCTGGAGAAGCTGCTGCCGCGCCTGGCCGCCGTGGAGGGCCTGGAGCGGGTCCGGGTCAGCTACCTCCAGCCGGCCGAGGTCCGCCCCGGCCTGGTGGACGTGCTCACCAACACCCCCGGTGTGGTGCCCTACTTCGACCTCTCCTTCCAGCACGCCAGCGGCCCGCTCCTGCGCCGCATGCGTCGCTTCGGCGACCGCGAGCGCTTCCTGGAACTGCTGGAGACCGCCCGCAAGGGCGCCCCGGAGGCCGGTGCGCGCTCCAACTTCATCGTCGGCTTCCCCGGCGAGACGGAGGAGGAGTTCCAGGAGCTGGTGGCCTTCCTCAGCGAGGCCCGCCTGGACGCCATCGGCGTCTTCGGCTACTCCGACGAGGACGGCACCGAGGCCCTGAACCACGAGGGGAAGGTGGCCGAGGAGGTCGTCCAGGAGCGCGTGGACACCCTCAACCGTCTGGCCGAGGAGCTCATGGTCCAGCGGGCCGAGGAGCGGATCGGCACCGAGGTGACCGTCCTGGTGGAGACCGTCCTGGAGGACGGCGCCTACGAGGGCCGCGCCGAGCACCAGGCCCCCGAGGTCGACGGCAGTACCATCCTCTACGGCGAGGGCCTGGCCGTCGGCGACCTCGTGCGCGCCACCGTCATCCAGTCGATGGGGGCCGACCTCGTCGCGGAGCAGGACGGGGAAGCCGCCGACAGATGAGCACCAACGACCCCGCGGCCTCGCCCGCCCCCCAAGCTCCACTGTGGAACATCGCGAACATCCTCACGATGAGCCGCCTGGTCATGGTGCCGGTCTTCGTCTGGTTCATGTTCCTGGACGGGCTCGGCTGGCAGCTCGCCGCTTTCGCCGTCTTCGTGATCGCCGCCATCACCGACCGCGTCGACGGTGAGCTGGCCCGACGCCGGAACCTCGTCACCGACTTCGGCAAGATCGCCGACCCCATCGCGGACAAGGCCCTGACCGGAGCCGCGCTGATCGTGCTCTCCATCCAGGGCGACCTGTGGTGGTGGGTCACCATCGCCATCCTGCTGCGCGAGTGGGGGATCACCGCCCTGCGCTTCGCGGTGCTGCGCTACGGCGTCATGCCCGCAAGCAGCGGAGGCAAGCTCAAGACCGTCCTCCAGATCGTGGCGATCAGCATCTACCTGTTCCCGCTGCAACTGCTGCCCTTCACCGACGTGTTCACCTGGATCGCGCACGGAGTCATGGCGGCCGCCCTTGCCGTCACGCTCTGGACCGGCCTGACCTACGTGGCCGACGCCGTCCGCCTCGTGCGCGCCAAGGGCGCGAGCGGCGGGGAGTAGGGCCGTGGACCCGGCGGGGGAGGAGACCACGATCGGGGGAGAGGCGCTGGAGGCCGCACGTGCCGCCCACCACGCCCTTCTGGAGGCCGGGGCCACCGTCGGCACCGGCGAGTCCCTCACCGGCGGGCTGATCGGCGCCCACCTGACCGCCGTCCCCGGCGCCTCCGCCACTTACCGGGGCGGGGCCGTCACCTACGCCACGGACACCAAGGCGTCCGTTCTGGGGGTCCCCGAGGACCTCCTGGCCGAGCACGGGGCCGTCCACCCCGACGTCGCCGTCCACATGGCCCGCGGGGCACGCCGCCTCACCGGAGCCGACTACGGGCTCGCCGTCACCGGCGTGGCCGGGCCCGAGCCGCAGGACGGACAGCCCGTGGGGACCGTCTACGCGGCGGTCGCGGGACCAGGCTCACACACCCGGGTTCTCCGGTTCAGTTTCACCGGGGATCGTTCGGGTATCCGCCTTGACACGGTCGCGGGTGCGCTGAGGCTCCTGCGGACCGCCGTTCGCGGGGACGTGACGGGAGACACCCGGGCCTGATCCCTCCGGCTGGTCCACCTCCCCCCGGGGTAGGGGAACAAAACCACCCCCGGGCATGGTTCCCCCTCCAGCGAACAGGACGGCAAGAGGTGCCCGAATTGGGCGTGGGGCAGGTACGGTGTTGTATATGAAGGTCGTTACCGGTGGGAGGGAGCGCGAATGATGGTCCTGCTTCGTCACCTACTTGGTGACGTGCTCAGGCGGCTGCGTCAGCGCCAGGGTCGCACCCTCCGTGAGGTGTCGGCCGATGCACGGGTCTCCCTCGGATATCTGTCCGAGGTCGAACGGGGACAGAAGGAAGCCTCTTCCGAGCTGCTTTCCTCGATCTGTGGGGCCCTCGGGGTCCCGCTCTCACAGGTCCTCAGGGAGGTCTCCGACCAGCTGGCCCTGGCCGAGCTCCAGGAGGCCGCACTGCTGGGCGACGCGGTCACCACCGACCCCGTTCCCGCGCAGGACCTCGGCATCGCGACCGTACCGGATCGTGTTCCCCAGGTCGCCGACATGGCCGGTGTGTGACACCCGGCCCCACGCGCTCACACCAGCGCGGACCGTAGTCCGCGTTCAGGAAGCCGGTCACCCCTCGGGGTGACCGGCTTCCTGTGTGCTGGGCGGCGCCCCAGGCGGGGCGTTTCCGTCACCTGTGGGTGTGGTTGACCCAGGACTCGGGGTCCTCGGCCAGCACGCGCACCTGTTCGGGAAGTTCGTTGGTGACCAGGTGCTGGAGGTTGACCCCCTCCAGAATGGAGCGCTCACTGGCGCGCAGGGCGATCCACACCTGTTGCAGGCTGCGGGCGGCCCCGTCGTAGTCGACGTGCTCGGGGCGTTCCCCGCGTACGTTGGCGAGCGGTCCGTCGACCGCCCGGATGATGTCGGCGAGGGAGATCTCCGCCGCTGGTCGGGCGAGCCAGTAGCCGCCAACGGGGCCCCGTTGGCTGCGTACCAGACCGGCACGCCGTAGCTGGGTGAGGATGTTCTCTAGGAATTTTCCGGGGATGGCCTGCGCGCGTGCGAGCTGCTCGGCCGTCACCGGACCGTCGCTGGCGACAGCGAGCTCTGCGGCCGCGCGAAGCGCGTAGTCGACCCGGGCTGAAAGGCGCATGCTGTGATTATGCCGTGGTTAGAAGGGCGAATGGGGCACCGGGCGCCGACGAGTGTTGCCGACGGCCGGGATGCTACACGCCAAGGGTACTTCTCCTACCGGCTTTCGAGGACATGGGTGATGTTCGCCATCGTGTCGGAACCGGAGAAGACCCTCGGCCCGGTCCCTGGAGGAGCGGTGGGGACCGGGCCGAGGCCGAGCGTACTGGGTGGGGCCCTGGGAGGGGTGGTGGACGGTCGTCCTACCCGGCGGCCTCCAGCGCACCAGTGGAGCCCAGGAGCTCGGCGGCGCTGAGCCCGTTGACGTGGGCGGCGCCGTAGGTGCTCACGTAGGCGCTGCAGTCGGGGCGCCAGATGGGCAGGCCCATCTCCACCACCACGGCCTTCGGGCGGGCGCTGAGCAGGGCGTTGACGAACGCCTGGGCGGTCGGGTACCGGTGGGCGTCGCGCACCACGACGACCAGGTCCCGGTCGGAGGCGGCGGCCAGCACGGCGGCGGGCTCGTCGGCCTCGGGTGTGACCCGGACGGTGTCGCTGAACCACGGGCCCAGGCCCCACGGCACGTCGCCGACGGCCACACCGGCGGGGGCGTCCACTTCGACCACGTAGGGGTTCTCCAGCGGCGGGATGTCGCCGTCCACACGGGTGGCGCGACGGGCCCCGGTCAGACCGACCCGCTCGGTGTCCCCGGAGTCCGCGCGGTTCTCCGCCGAACTCCTGATCCACTGGCGCAGTCGGGCGTTGCGGTCCGCAGCCTCCTCCAAACGCTCGCCGGACAGGCGTCCGTCCCCGACGGCCTCGACCAGCGCCGTGCGGACCTGCGCGACCTGGTCGGCGTACACGAACCGGCCCAGGCACAGGAGGTCGCACCCGGCGGCCACGGCGAGCACGCTGGCCTCGGGGATACCGATCTCACCGCTGACCCCGCGCATGTCCATGGCGTCGCTGACCACGACCCCGTCGAACCCGAGTTCGCCGCGCAGCAGGTCGTTGAGCACGGCCTGGTTGAGGGTGGCGGGGCCGTCGCCGCCGCCCAGACCGGGCAGCTCGATGTGCGCGGTCAGGATGGAGCGGACACCGGCGTCGATGGCGGCCCGGAACGGCAGCAGTTCGCGACGGTGCAGCAGGGCCGCGTCGGCCTCCACACGGGGCAGGGTGTGGTGCGAGTCCTGGGAGGTGGCGCCGTGGCCGGGGAAGTGCTTGGCGCACGCGGCCACCCCGGCCTCCTGGAGGCCCCGCACGGAGGCGGCGGCGTGGCGGGCGACCAGCTCGGCGTCGGCCCCGAAGGAACGGGTGCCGATCACCGGGTTGTCGTCGGCGACGTTGACGTCCACCGAGGGGGCCAGGTCCAGGTTGAAGCCCAGGCCGGAGAGCTGCTGGCCCAGCGCGCGCAGGGTGGCCCGGGTGAGGTCGGGGTCGTCCACCGCGCCCAGGGCGGCGTTGCCGGGGTAGTCGCTGCCCCGGGCCTGGCCGATGCGGGTGACGTCACCGCCCTCCTCGTCCAGGGAGATCAGCGGGGTGTCCGTGGCCTCGCACAGGCTCGCGTTGAGGGCGGTGACCTGCTCGGGGCTCTCCAGGTTGTTGTGGAAGAGACAGACGCCGGAGATCCCGTCCGCCAGCCCGTCCAGGATCCATCGGGGGGCATGGAGGGACTCGAAGGGCACCAGCAGCGTGGCGTTGGCCAGACGCTCCAGGGTCGGGTCGTGCGGCATGACGAACTCCGTTCGGTGAGCAAGGGTGCCCATGGGAGGGCAGACGCGTAGCGGGGATGGTGTGGTGTGACGGCGGTGGTGTCGGGCGGTCAGCCCTTGACAGCCCCCATGGTCAGGCCGGAGACCATGCGGCGCTGGACGAAGAGGAAGAAGATCATCACCGGGATGGTCAGCAGTGTCGAGGCGGCCATGATCGGACCCCACTCCGTGCCGAATCGGCCGAAGTAGTACGAGAGGGTCAGCGGCAGCGTGTAGTTGTCCGTGCTCCGGCCGAGGAAGGTCAGGGCGACGATGAACTCGTTCCACGCCGTGATGAACGCGAAGATGCTGGCGGCGACCAGACCGGGTGCGACGAGCGGCATGAGGATGCGCCAGAAGATGGTCCAGCCGCTGGCGCCGTCGATGGCCGCGGCCTCCTCCAGCTCCTTGGGGACCGCGGCGACGAAGCCCCGCAGCATCAGGATGGTGATCGGCAGGGACACCGCGGTGTAGACGATCAGCAGCCCGGAGAGGTTGCCGAGCAGTTGCAGGCCGGTGGCTTCCGAGAGCGACCGGAAGTTGATGAAGATCGAGATGATCATCGCTTCCATCGGCACCATCTGGATGACGATGAGCAGCATGATGAAGGCGGAGCGGAGCTTGAACCGGAACCTGGCGACGGCCACCGCCGCCAGCAGGGAGAACAGGGCCCCCATGGTCACGGCGCCGAGGGTGACCAGGAGGCTGTTGGCGAGGAAGGTCCCGAAGCTCACCCCGGGGATCAGCTGGCCGTTGATCACCCGGTCGAAGTGGTCGAGCGTGGGCGCCTGGGGGAACAGCCGCTGGTCCCGCGTGAAGATCTCGCCGGTCGGCTTGAAGGCCGTCGAGACCATCCAGTAGACGGGGAAGACCGAGAACACGAAGACGGCGATCCCGGCCAGGTACAGGGGGAGGTCGCGCAGGCGGCGCAGCGGGCTGCGGCGGTGGACGCGCCGCGGGCTCCCGGGGCCGTTGGAACCACCGGACGAGGAGCCGTGGGTGGCGGCGGCGGTCGTGGTCCGGACTGTCTTGTCGACGGCGGTCATCGGGTCTCCCCCTGGCGGATCATGATGCGCAGGTAGTACGCGGTGACGGCGAGGATCATGACGGTCATGACCACCGCGATGGCGGAACCCATGCCGTAGTTGGCCGGGCTGGCGCTGAACCCCTGCTGGTAGATGTAGTAGGAGAGCAGGTAGACGTCCTTGTTCTGGAAGCTGTTCGCCAGGATGTACAGCTGCGTGAACACGCGCAGGTCCCAGATGATCTGGAGGACCAGCAGCAGCGCGAACAGCGGCCGGAGCATCGGGAAGGTGACGTTCCAGAACGACTTCCAGGCGTTCGCGCCGTCCATCCGGGCGGCTTCGTAGAGCTCGGACGGGATGCTCTTGAGCCCCGCGAGCACCGACACCGCGACGAACGGGAACGACTGCCAGACGATCACCATGATGAGGATGCTGAACAGCGAGAGCGGTTCGAGGAACCAGTTGTACTGGAGCCATCCGTCGCCGACCAGCCAGTTCGGGAGGCGGTCGAGGACGACGTTGACCAGGCCGCGCTCGGGCAGGAACAGCCACCGGAAGACCAGCGACGCGCTCAGAGCCGGTGTGGACCAGGCGAGCATCATGCCGATGGCCACGAAGGTGGAGAACCACTTGGGCAGCTTGTGCAGCAGGATGCCGATGAGCGTCCCCAGCACCATGGTGATGCCGACCATCAGGACGCAGACGACGACCGTGTTGCGCAGGATCGACCAGAACGAGGGGTCGGTGAGCAGGCTCTGGTAGTGAGCGAAGTTGTTCCACTCCGGACCCGGCTGGTTGGGCATCAGGTTGCGGGTGGTGAAACTCGTGAACGAGTACCAGACCATCTGCACGATCGGCCAGAGCAGGACGACCGCGAGCAGGATCACCGACGGGATGATGAGCAGGTACGGGATGGGCTTCGGCCGCCTGGTTCGGGCGGGGGCCTGACCTACGGCGTCGTCCGGTTCGGCTGACGCTTTGTCGACGGTTCTCGGCATCGGCTTCTCAATCGGGGCGGGTTCGACCGTGGGGGGCGGGCGCGGGCGCCGCGCCCACCCCCCACGGCTGTGCACAGAAGGGAGGGGCTTCCTACTCGACCGGCTCGTTGAGGATCGTGGTCAGCTGCTCGTTGGCGCCTTCCAGGACCTCCTCGGGGTCGCCGCCCCGAACGATGTCGAGCACGGCGCCGGGCAGGATCTTGTTGTCCAGGTCGGCGGCGTTCCAGCGCGGGGTGCTGGGGAAGAAGCGCGTGTTCTGCATGCTGGTGGCCGCGGCCGAGCGGGCGGGGTCGTTCTGGTACTCGTCCGCCTCGAGCAGCTCCGGGTAGGCCGGGAAGAAGCCCGCGACGTCGGCGTAGGCCTTGCCGCCCTCCTGGTCACCCAGGACGCCGAGCAGGTCGAAGGCCTCGTCCGGGTACGAGGTGAGACCGAAGACGGTCAGGGCCGAACCGCCCGCGAAGACCGGGGCGATGCCGTCGGCGCCGGGGATCGGGGCGGAGGCGATGTTGTCCAGGACCTCGGGGTCCTCGGCCTGCTCCTCCATGGAGCCCAGCGCCCAGCCGCCGTCGATGTACATGCCGAGCTGGCTGTTGGCGATGTCGGCCAGCGCGACCAGCTCGGTCTCACCGACGTAGCTCTGCGGGGAGATACCGTCCGTGGTGAGACCGGCGTAGAACTCGACGGCCTCGACGGTGGCGGGGTCGGTGAGCCTGCCGGTCCACTCCTCGCCGTCCTGCTCGGCGATCTCACCGCCGTTGCCCCAGATGAAGCTCGCGATGCCGTTGGTGAAGTCGGTGGGCGCGGCGAAACCGGGGACGTCGTACTCCTCCTCGATGGCCTCGGAGACCTCGATCAGCTCGTCCCAGGTCTCGGGGGCCTCGTGGCCGATCTCCTGGAGCCAGTCGGCGCGGTAGTACAGGGTGCGCACACCGGAGAACCACGGGATGCCGTACTGGACGCCGTTGTAGGTGCCGTACTCCAGGGCCTCCTGGTCCATGTCGGCGGCGGGGGCCCACTCGTCGACGTGGCCGCCGATGTCGAGCAGGGCGCCCTGGGACGCCCAGTTGGAGACCTGGTCGTTGCCGACCTCGAGGACGTCGGGAGCGTCACCGCCCGCGATGGCGTTGGTGATCGACTCCTGGGCGTCGCCCCACGGGATGAACTCGACGTTGACGGAGGTGTCCGGGTACTGCTCCTGGAAACGGCTCTCCGCCTCCTCGAAGTAGGCGACCAGCTCGTCCTGGGAGGTGCCCATGACCCACACGGTCAGGGAATCGGGGGTCTCGCCGGAAGAGTTGCCGTCGCCACTGCCGCAGGCGGCCGCGAGCATCACCACGGCCGAGGCCAGAGCGATCTTGGGGAACCTCATGTGAACGTATCTCCCTTCGCACGTCGCCGGGGCTCGGCGCCTGTGCTCGAAACGACCTGGGATCATGAACGGACCCGGGCGCCTCGACGTCTCTTATGGGGGGTGTGCTGGGACAGCACTGGTTGTGGCCGCCCCGCCGGCGCGGGTACCGGTGGCCCGAACACTGCCTCGGACCTGCCGGGACGTGACCTCCTGTGAGGTTGTCAGCTAAATTAACAGGAAACTTTCCTAATAAAAACAGGGTGAGGTGTCACGGTTATGTCTCAACGTCCGGGGACTCCCCGGCTGCTGCGCCAGCTCAACGATCGCGCGGCACTGGAACTCCTCTTGTCCGGCGGTCCGCTCACGAGGACCCAACTCGGAACGAGGACGGGCCTGTCCAAGGTGACTGCGTCCCAGCTTCTCTCCCGCCTGGAGGAACGCGACCTCGTCCGGGTCGTCGGCAGCCAGGCCGGGGGCAGGGGGCCCAACGCGGCCCTCTACGCGGTCGTTCCGGAGAGCGCCTACGTGGCGGCCCTCGACGTCAGCGCGGGGCGGGTCACCGCCACGATCGCCGACATCACCGGCCGGATCATCAGTGACGTCACGGTCGACCCCAGTGCCTCCGACGACCCCGTCGCCCTGGTGCACACCGCGGTGATGAGGTTGGCCGAGACCGCGGAGGTCCCACTCGACAAGGTCCGCGCGTGTGTGATCGGCACTCCCGGCGTGGTCGATCCGCGCACCGGCGACATCCGCTTCTCCTTCGACCTCATGTCCTGGCACGAGGGGGTCCTGGAGGCCCTGCGCACCGACCTCAAGCGCTCGGTCATGCTGGAGAACGACGTGAACCTGGCCGCGCTGGCCGAGTACTCCGAGGGCGCGGCCGAGGGCGTGGACGAGTTCGTGCTGATCTGGCTCAGCGCGGCTGGCGGGGTCGGCATGTCCACGATGATCGACGGCCGCATCCTCCGGGGCCGCTCCGGAGGCGCGGGGGAGATCGGCTACCTGCCGGTGCCCGGCGCCCCCATGCCGGTCGACGTCGGTCTGTCCGGAGGGTACGACTCGCTTGCGGCCCAAGGCGACCGGGAGCTGCCGCACGGCTTCCAGGCGCTGGTCAAGGCCAAGCAGGTGGTCCAGCTCGCCGCCGAGCACGGTATCCCCGGTGACGACGTCACCGAGGTCGTGGCGGCAGCTTCGGGCAGCGACACTCCCGAGAGCGATGCCTTCCTCGACGCCTTCGCCGACAGGCTGGCCCGGGGCGTGGCGGCGGTGAGCGTGATCATCGACCCGGGGCTGGTGGTCCTGGGCGGCGACGTCGCCAAGGCGGGCGGCCCCAGGCTCGCCGAGCGGGTCCAGGCGGCCACCGCCCGGATAGCGCCCAACGTCACCGAGGTGGCCATGGGCACCGTCGAGGGCAGTCCGGTGGTGCGGGGCGCCCTCCTGCACGCTCTGGAGCGCGCCCGCGACGAGGTCTTCTCCTCCACGGTCTGAATCCCGTCACCCGTCCGCGCGCCCCGGCACCCTCACCCGCCGGGGCGCGCGGACGCGCCGCGCCAGCGGTGCCAGCCCCGGGAGCGACGGCCCCCGGGTGTCAGTCCTGGTCGGTGTCGGGCCCGAAGGAGTCGATCACCGCCTGGAACTCGTCCTGGTGGTCGCCACGGAGGTCCGCCGGGAAGTTGAAGCTGATCCGGTAGGCGATCCCCCGGTTGTCGTCGCTGATCTCGCGGGTGAACATCCACCGCTCCGGGGAGTCACGTTCCTCGTGACGGAACAGCACCTCGTAGACGGCGCTCCGGACGCCGGCCCCCAGCTCCTCGGTCTCCAACCGCTGCTGTCGGACGTCGCTGAACTCCTCGTCCTCCTGGAGCAGCTCCTCCATCCGCACCATGGAGCCCTCGGCGTCGCGGACCAGGAAGTCGTATTCGGTGGCGATGACCGTGGCGGTCGCGTCCTCCTCCCCGATCTCCAGCTCGTAGGACGAGAGGCGGGTGGCCGACTCGCCGCCGCCCTGGAAGTCCCCGTCGCGCACCACCCAGTCCTGCGGCATGACGAGTTCGACCACGCCGTCGCTGAGGCGGGCGAAACCCTCGGGAGCGTCGTCGGAGAGGTGGTCGGGGGCGTCGTCGGACGCGGAGTCCGAGGGGGCGTCGCTCGGCTCGGGTGCCGGTTCCTCCGGGGACGCGCTCCCCGCCTCGGGGCCGTACCCGTCGTTCAGCAGAGCCGGGAGGGTGAGAACACCCATCACCAGCAGGGCCGCGAGCGCGGCGGCGCCGATCCACAGCGGAGCACGGGAACGCCGTGGGCGGGCCACCGGGGGAGTCGGAGACGGAACTGGCGGCGCCTGGCGCACGGGGGGCGTATGGGGGCCGGAAGCGTGCGAGTCGAGCAGCGCCAACGCCTGCTCCGGGAGCAGTCGTCGCCGGGGGTCCCGCACCAACAGCCCGTTCACCACGGCGGCCAGCGGGCCACGGGCGGGCACCTGCGGGACGGGCTGCGTGAGCACCGCGGTGAGGGTCGAGGTGAGCGTGTCCCGCTTGAACGGGGAATCCCCGGCCAGCGCCGCGAACAGGGTGGCGCCCAGGCTCCACAGGTCCGAGACCGCGCTGGTCTCGTCGTCCTCCAGCCGTTCGGGGGCCGCGTAGGCGGCCGTGCCGAGGATCGTCCCGGTACCGGTCAGGGCCGTTCCCTCGTGGTCGGGCAGGTTGGCGATGCCGAAGTCGGTCAGGACCGGTCGGGCGCCGCCCTCGCTCAGCATGATGTTGGCGGGCTTGACGTCGCGGTGGATCACCCCGGCCCGGTGGGCGGCCCACAGGGCGCCCAGCAGGGGACGGGCGATCCGCTCGACCTCCGCCTCGGGCAGGGGACCCGCGCGCCTGAGCCGCTCCCGCAGCGACTCACCGTCCAGCAGCTCCATGACGATGTAGGTGACCCCGCCCTCGTCCAGGACGTCGTGCACGGTCACCACCGAGGGGTGGGAGACACGAGCCGCCGCCTGGGCCTCGCGCACCATCCGGGCGCGGGCGCGCTCACGCTCACGCGGGGGCATGTCGTGGGGGAGGTGGACCTCCTTGACCGCGACCTCCCGGTTCAGCCCGGTGTCGTGGGCGCGCCACACCGTGCCCATGGCCCCGCTGCCCAGTTCCCCCAGGAACGTGTAACGACCGACCGACCCGCGCGGGGAGGGTTGGTTGAGGTTCGCGGTGGGGCCCGAGGGGTCCGGGGGATCGGTGGGGTGCATGGACCCATTCTCTCAAAACCGCGAAGCGGGACGAATACGAAGGGTGCCGTCCCGGGGGCGGTCGCGGACCCGCCGCCCGTCAGCCGTCCCCGAGCGGCCGCACCATCGCGATCCTGGGGCGGACCGTGATCCCCGCCCGCTCCTCGGCCTGCCACTGTCGCTCCAGATCGGGACCCCACCCGGCTTGTGGCAGCTCCTCGAAGCCCCGGCGCTCGTACCAGGGGCCGTTCCAGGGCAGGTCCCGGAAGGTGGTGAGGGTGACCCGTGTGTGCCCGTCCTCCCGCGCGCGGGTGCAGACGGTCTCCAGGAGCGCCCCTCCGATCCCGCGCCGACCGTGGTCGGGGTGGACGGCGAGCTGTTCGAGGTGGACGGCGTCGTCCAGGGTGACCGTGGCGGCCAGGCCACACACGCCCTGGTCGGTGACGGCCACCAGGACCCGCTCCACGTGGTCGAGCATCTCCCTGGGGTCGTCCGGCGGGAGGTCGAGCCCGGCCTCGGCGAACAGTGTGTCCGCTGCCAGGGACACCTCCACCAGGGCGTCGGTGTCCTCGGGGCCCATGGGACGGATGACGAGTGGCAAGGCCACCTCCTGCGCGCGGGTTCGAGCGATCGAGGTGATCCTCGCGCATCACCCGCCCCTTCGGCCAGTGGATTCCTCCGGGCTCACCGCCGCAGCCGCAGCCCCTTCGGAGTGACGTGGAACCCGGCCGAGACCAGGGCCGTGTCCACCGGGGTGCCGAACACCTCCGCGCCGTCCGCGCGTTCCACCGTCAACGACTCCACCGCGCCCGAGAGCACCAGCTCCGCCACCCTGCGGGCCGCCCGCTCCAGCAGCGCCGGGGTGGAACCGAAGGTCAGAACCGACCGGCCGCCCCGGCCCACGAACAGGGTCAGCCGACCGCCGTCCAGGACCACCAGCGCGCCCGCCACGCGGCCCGGCCGGTGGGACGCCTCCACACCCGCCGAACCCGCGGGCCAGGACAACGCGGCGCCGAACGGGTTGGCGGGGTCCGTGGCGGCCAGCACCACGGGCGGCGTCGGTCCGCCGGGCTCCTCACCGGACAGCGCCCGCAGCCGGTCCACCGCGCCGGGCAGCGCGAACTGCGCACCGCCCAACCCCTCCACGAAGTAGCCCCGGCGTACCCGACCCGCCTCCTCCATGGAGCGCAGCACCCGGTACTCGTCCGAGGAGATGCCCCGACCCTGCTGTCCCTTGAGCAGGATCCCGTCGCGTTCGAGCCGCGCCTCCACCCGAGCCAGCGTGCGGCGGGTCGGGTCCGGGTCGGGCGCCGGCAGGGCCGACCAGCGACCCGCAGCTGTGGGAGGACCGGACCGCGTGGGCATGACCGGGCGTCTCCTGGCCCGGGAGGAGCCGCGCCGCGTGACGGGGCCGGCCCCCAGCACGGCACGCAGCGGGGCCAGGGTGTCGTTGGTGACGCACCCCGCCCACACCAGCCGCCACACGGCCGCCACCAGGTCCGCGTCGGAGACCACCGCCCCGCCCAGAGCACGGGCGACACGGTCGGACACGTCCCGGAAGAACAGCGCCCCGCCCTCCCGCAGCACACCCAGGACGGTCTCGGCGAGCGAGCCCTCCTCCGGCGGGACGGGATCGGGCAGCAGCAGTGACGCCTCGTCCGCCGGGACCAGCGTCAACCAGCCGTCCTCACCCGGCAGCGCCCCGGTCCCCGCCCACACGACCTCCCCGGCCTGGGTGAGCGAGTCCAGGGCCACGGGGGCGTAACCCTCCACCCGGGCGGCCAGCACCGTCGACTCCAGGGACGAGGCCACCAACGGGGCACCGCGTAGCGACTCCACCGCCTCGAACACCGCGTCGGGTCCCCGCAGCCGCGCGTCGGGAACCGCCCGCTGCCACAGCGGCGCGAACCGGGCCAGCGCCCCGGGCTCGACCGGCTCGACCTCCCTGCGCAACCGGGCGACCGAACCCCGTCGCAGACGGCGCAGCACGTCGTCGTCGCACCACTCGGTACCGCTGCCTCCGGGCCGGAACCCGCCCCGGGCCACCCTGCCGCGCCCGGACAGCTCCCGCAGGGCGCCCTCCACCACCTCACGGCCCAGTCCCAGCCGCCCGGCCGCCTGCGCCGAGGTGAACGGCGCGTGCGTGCGCGCGTACCGCGACACCAGGTCCACCACCGGCTCCGCCACCGGTTCCAGGAACACCTCCGGGACCCCGGGCGGGGGCACGGCACCCAGGGCGTCGCGGAGCCGGGCCGTGTCCTCCACCGCGCACCACCGCTCGGCCCCGGCCACCCGCATCCGCACCACGCGACCGGCGCCCTCCAACTCGGCCAGCCACTCCCGCAGCGCACCCCGCTCGTCCGCCTCGGCGGTGGTCAGCGGCCCCACCTCCCGCAACAGGTCGGCCGCACCCTCCAAGTCCCGCACCGGTGCGGCGGTCCGCTGCAACAGGGCGTCGGTCTGCTCCACCACCTCCGGGTCCAGCAGCTCCCGCAGGTCCGCGCTGCCCAGCAGGTCCGCCAACAGCGACGCGTCCAGGGTGAGGGCCTGCGCGCGCAACTCGGCGGCGGGGGCGTCACCCTCGTACAGGAACGCCGCCGTGTACTCCATCAGCAGTGACCGGGCGAAGGGCGAGGCCTGCGGGGTCTCCACCTCCACCACCCTCATCCGACGCGCCCGGACGTCAGTGAGCACCTCCGCCAGCGCGGGCACGTCGAACACGTCCCGCAGACACTCGCGCACCGTCTCCAACACGATCGGGAACGACCCGTAGCGGCCCGCCACCGACAACAGGTGCTGGGCCCGCAACCGCTGCTGCCACAACGGCATCCGCCGGTCCGGGCGCTGCCGGGGCAACAGCAGCGCCCGCGCGGCGCACTCACGGAACCGGGACGCGAACAGCGCCGACCCGGTGAGCTCGTCGGTGACCACGGCCTCCACGGTCTCCGGGTCCAACGACACCAGGTCGGCCAGCTCACCCGCCCGCAGGATGCCGCCCGACTCCACGTCCGGCAGCCGCAGCACGATCCCGTCGTCACCGTGCACCACCTGGGCGTCCGTCCCGAACCGTTCCCGGGCCCGCCCGGCGATCGCCAGCGCCCACGGCGCGTGCACCCGGGCCCCCAGCGGTGAGTGCACCACCGCCCTCCAGTCGCCCACCTGGTCGCGGAAGCGCTCGATCACCACTGTTCGGTCGTCCGGCACGCTGCCGGTCGCCTCACGTTGGTCGGCCACGTACTCCACGAGGTTGTCGGCGGCCCAGTCGTCAAGCCCGGCGGCCGTGGCCAGCTCACGCCCTGCCACCTGGTCGCGTTCGGCCAGTTCACGGGTCATCGCGCCCACCGCACGGCCCAGTTCGGCCGGGCGTCCGAGCGCGTCCGCCTTCCAGAACGGCATCCGGCCCGGCCGTCCGGGGGCGGGGGAGACCATCACGCGGTCGGCGGTGATCGCCTCGATCCGCCACGAGGTCGAGCCCAGCACGAACACGTCGCCCACCCGCGACTCGTACACCATCTCCTCGTCCAGCTCACCGACTCGGGTCGGTGCCCTGCTCGTCGACTCCGAGGCCAGGTGCACCCCGTACATGCCCCGGTCGGGGATGGTGCCGCCGCTGATCACCGCCAGCCGCTGGGCGCCCGGCCGCGACCGCAGCACGTCCTCGCCTCGGTCCCACACCAGGCGTGGGCGCAGCTCGGCGAACTCGTCCGAGGGGTAGCGGCCGGACAGCATGTCCAGCACCGACTCCAGCACCGCGTCGCTCAGGTCCGCGAAGGGCGCCGCGCGTCGCACCAGCGCGGCGAGCCCGGGCACCGTCCAGTCGTCCATCGCCACCATGGCCACGACCTGCTGCGACAACACGTCCAGGGGGTCGCGCGGCATCTCCAGCCGTTCGATCCCGCCCGCGCGCATGCGTTCGGTCACCACGGTGGTCGCCAGCAGGTCGCCCCGGTACTGCGGAAGGAACACCCCGCGGGAGGTCTCACCCACCTGGTGGCCCGCGCGGCCGACCCGCTGGAGGCCACTGGCCACCGACGGGGGAGCGGCCACCTGCACCACCAGGTCCACCGCCCCCATGTCCACCCCGAGTTCGAGGCTGGAGGTGGCCACCACACACCGCAGCCGCCCCGCCTTGAGGTCGTCCTCGATGAGCTCCCGCTCGGCCTTGGACACGGACCCGTGGTGGGCGCGCGCGATCACCGGGTCACCGCCCCGGCTCTGCTCGGACTGGCCGATCACCTGCGCGGCCACCTCCTCGTCGGGGAGGCCGCCGTCGACGCGTTCGGCGTGGAGGTCGTTGAGCCGGGCGCACAGCTTCTCGGCGGTGCGACGGCCGTTGGTGAACACGATGGTGGAGCGGTTGGCCTCGACCAGATCCAGCACCCGGCGCTCCATGTGCGGCCAGACCGAGCCCCGGCTCATGGTGTTGCCCGCGCGCGGGTCCGGGGGCAGGCCCTCGGCCGTGGCGGCCGGGCTCCCGGGTTCGTCGAGGTCGGGTACGGACGCCTCCACGCGCAGGTCCATGCGGGGGGTGTCCGGCGGCGCCACGATCACGGCGCCACCGGTTCCGGCGGATCCCCCACCGGTGCCGCTCAGGTAGGCGGCGACGGTCTCCCGCGGACGCACCGTGGCGGACAGGCCGATCCGCTGGGCCGGGCGGTCCACCAGGGCGGACAGGCGCTCCAGGCTCAGCGCCAGGTGGGCGCCGCGCTTGGTCCCGGCCAGGGCGTGCACCTCGTCCACGATGACCGTCTCCACCCCGGAGAGGCCCTCACGGGCCCTGGAGGTCAGGACGAGGAAGAGGGACTCGGGCGTGGTGATGAGGACGTCCGGGGGGTGGGTCGCCATCCGGCGCCGCTCCTGGGCGGGGGTGTCGCCGGTGCGCACCCCCACGGTGACCGGTGACAGGACCTCCCCACCGCCCTCGGCGGCCGCGGCGATCCCCGCGAGCGGCTGGCGGAGGTTGCGCTCCACGTCCACAGCCAGCGCCTTGAGCGGCGACACGTACAGGACCCGGCAGCGCTTCGAGCGATCCGTCGGCACCGGGGCGTGGGTGAGCCGGTCCAGGGACCACAGGAAGGCCGACAGCGTCTTGCCCGACCCGGTCGGCGCCACCACCAGCGTGTCCCTGCCGGAGGCGACCGTCCGCCAGGCCTCGGTCTGTGCGGCCGTGGGCCCGTCCGGGAAGGCCCGACCGAACCAGGCCCGGGTCGCCGTGCCGAAGGGTGCCAGGGGATCGGTCGCTCCGCTCATCGCACCAGTCTGCCCAAGGGGTCCGACAGATCGCCGCAGGACACCCGGGACCGCGGACCGGCGGAACTCGTCCTGTGGACGAGGCCCAGCGGCTCCCTCCGGTCACCCATACTGGGGCCGATGAGACTCACTGTTTTCTGGCACAACATGCACGCCCAGTTCGGCGAGGCCTACGCGGACAGCCTGGCCAAGGACTACGTCATCGAGAAGCTCGGCTCCCGCACGGTCAACCAGGCGCTGGCCGACGGGACCTCGGCCAAGGAGGTGTGGCGGGCCGTGTGTGACGCGTTCGACCTTCCCGCCTCCGTCCGCTGAGCCGACCTTCCCCAAGCACACGTAAAAACCGGGACGCCAGGGGTTCGTACCGGATTTCGAACATGAGTTCGGGTACTCTGGGTTCTCGGTGGGCGGACGTCGAGCGTCGCGATTGTCGTAGCGACCGCGTAGCGTCATGCGCATCATGAAGAAAAAGGCATCAACCCAACAGGGGAATCCCGTGGCATCTGGAGACCGAGACAAGGCTCTCGAAACAGCGCTCGCGCAGATCGAGCGGCAGTTCGGCAAGGGCTCCGTCATGCGGCTGGGGGACGACGACCGTCCGCCGATCGAGGCGATCCCCACCGGCGCCATCGCGCTGGACGTCGCCCTGGGCATCGGAGGCCTGCCCAAGGGCCGGGTCGTCGAGATCTACGGCCCCGAGTCCAGCGGTAAGACCACCGTCGCCCTGCACGCGGTGGCCAGCGCCCAGAAGATGGGCGGCATCGCCGCCTTCGTCGACGCCGAGCACGCGCTCGACCCCGAGTACGCCAAGAAGATCGGCGTCGACACCGACAACCTCCTCCTGTCGCAGCCGGACACCGGTGAGCAGGCGCTGGAGATCGTCGACATGCTCATCCGCTCCGGCGCCGTCTCGATCATCGTGATCGACTCCGTGGCGGCCCTGGTGCCCCGCGCCGAGATCGAGGGCGAGATGGGCGACAGCCACGTCGGCCTCCAGGCCCGGCTCATGTCCCAGGCGCTGCGCAAGATCGCCGGTGCCCTGCACACCACCGGCACCACCGCGATCTTCATCAACCAGCTCCGCGAGAAGGTCGGCGTCATGTTCGGCTCGCCGGAGACCACCACCGGTGGCAAGGCGCTGAAGTTCTACGCCTCGGTCCGCCTGGACGTGCGCCGCATCGAGACGCTCAAGGACGGCACCGACGCGGTCGGCAACCGCACCCGCGTCAAGGTCGTCAAGAACAAGGTCGCTCCGCCCTTCAAGCAGGCGGAGTTCGACATCCTCTACGGTGTCGGCGTCTCCCGCGAGGGCAGCCTCATCGACCTGGGCGTCGAGCACGCCATCGTGCGCAAGTCCGGCGCCTGGTACACCTACGACGGCACCCAGCTCGGGCAGGGCAAGGAGAACGCCCGCAACTTCCTGCGCGAGAACGTGGACGTGGCCAAGGAGATCGAGAAGAAGATCAAGGAGAAGCTGGGCATCCCCGGACAGGGTGACGACAGCGCCTCCAGCGCCTCCAGCCCCGCCGAGCCCAAGGCCGACCCGGTCAAGGCCGAGGAGCCCAAGGCCCCGGCCAAGCGCGTCGCGGCCAAGACCACCAAGGCCGCCGCCCCGGATGCGTGAGCGGCGCCGGTCACCCGACCGCACCGGACCGGCCGAGGCCGATCCGGTGAGCGCCGACGAGGAGACCGCTCCGGGCGGGCAGCCCGGAGCGGACCTCGAGAACAAGGCCAGGAACCTGGTCCTGCGGATGCTCACCCACTCCCCGCGCACCCGCGCCCAGCTGGAGCGCTCCCTGCACCGCAGGGAGTACCCGGACGAGGTGGTGGAGGGGGTCCTCAACGGCCTCGATGAGGCCGGACTGATCGACGACGCCGCCTTCGCCCAGGCCTGGGTCACCTCCCGGCAGTACGGCAGGCACCTGTCCCGCCGTGCCCTGACCCAGGAGCTGCGCACCCGGGGGGTGGAGGAGGAGACCGTCCGTGAGGCGGTCGCCGAGGTCAGTGACGAGGACGAGCAGGAGGCCGCCCGCGTGCTGGCCCGCAAGAGCCTGCGCGGGAGCCGAAGCAGGGAGAAGGAGGCCCGCATCCGCCGTGCCCTGGGCGTCCTGGCACGCAAGGGCTACCCGGGGGGCCTGTCCTACCGCATCGTCCGCGAGGAGATGGAACAGGAAGGCCTGGAGGCCGACCCGGACCACCCCGACCTCTAGCGCCCACTCAGCCAACTCTGCCCCACCCGGGCCGCAGGCGGGCAGGGCCGCTTCGGCCCCGGGCGCCGTGCACGCACGCGGATGCTAGCTTCCTCTTCTGTGACGGAACACCAGGAAGAGACCAGGGCCGCCTACGACGGGGTCGTCGAGCTGTACGCGTCGATGTTCGCGGGACGGTTGGAGTCACAGCCGTTCTCGCGGAACATGATCGGCACCTTCGCCGAACTGGTGCGCGGGACGGGGAACCCGCTGGCGGCCGACGTCGGGTGTGGGCCCGGACACCTGACGGCCATGCTGCGCGAACTGGGTCTGGACGCCTTCGGGCTGGACCTCTCCTCCGCCATGGTCGACCACGCACGGCGGACGTACCCGTCCCTGCGGTTCGAGCAGGCGCGGATGGAGACCCTGCCGGTCGAGGACGGCGCGCTCGGCGGTGTTCTGGCCCACTACTCCGTGATCCACACCCCGCCCGGGGAACTGCCGGCGCTCCTGGACGAGCAGGTGCGGGTCCTGGCGCCCGGGGGTCTGCTCCTGGTCTCGTTCTTCGCCACCGACGGACCCGAGCCGGTTCGCTTCGACCACAAGGTGACCCCCGCCCACAGCTGGCCTGTGGAACGGTTCGCCGAACTGCTGGCCGAGGCTGGTCTCACCGTGGTCGCCCGGCTCATCCATGATCCGGCCTCCGAGCGGGGCTTCCTTGACGCCCACCTGTTGGCCCGCCTCGACCGGTGATCGCCGAGGTGGCCGTGTGCGCACGGCTCCCTGACGGGCCCCACCCCGGCAGGGCGGCGGCGAACACCCCGCGGGTCTGATCAGGCCCGACCAGGCACTCCCGCACCGGTCGAGCTCCTCGGGGGCTCAGGACGGCTCCGTGTGCTCCCTGACCACGGGCTCACCGGTCCCGGCGGTCACACCGGCCTCCGGGGTCACCTCGGGAAGCTGCTCCGCGACGGGGATGTCGACCTCCGGTTCCTCTGCGCGCGGTTCGGGGGGATCGGTGGTGAGTTCCAGCGGGGCCACGTCCGGCGCGAAACCGAACACTCCCGCGTAGAAGGCCAGCTCCGCCTCCAGGGAGCGCACGCGCGCGGCCTCGGACCGGAATCCGTGCGCCTCACCCTCGAACTCCAGCAGCGCGTGGGGCACCTGGCGCCTGCTCAGCCCAACGGCCATGCGGCTCGCCTGGTCCGGGGTGACCACCTTGTCCTCCAACCCCTGGAGCAGGAGGACGGGGACCCCGATCTCACTGATCCGGTTGATCGGCGACCGCTCCCGGTAGGTCTCCACGAACCCCGGCAGGGTCCCGACCAGCGTGTCCGTGAAACGTGACTCGAAGTCGTGGGTGGTCTTGACCAGGCCCAGCAGGTCCGCGACACCGAAGTACGACACCCCGCAGGCGAAGGTGTCACCGGTCAGGGCGAGCAGGGCGGTGAGGCCGCCCGCGCTCGGGCCCCGGATCGCCAGGCGCTCGGGGTCGGCCAGGCCACGATCCACCAGGGCCCGAGCGGCCGCGGTGCAGTCCTCGACGTCCACCGCACCCCACTGCTTGTGCAGGCGCTTGCGGTAGGAGCGCCCGTAGCCCGTGGAACCGCCGTAGTCCACGTCCACGATGCCGATCCCACGGCTGGTGAAGTAGGCCTTGACCAGGTCCAAGGAGCGCGTGGCCTGCCCCACCGGCCCGCCGTGCGCCCACACCACGTAGGGCGCTGGCCCCTCCGAGGAGACCTCGGGGTTGGTGGGCGGGTACACGTTGGCGTGCACCGTCGCCCCGTAGCGGCCGGGCAGCGTCTCCTGGCGGGGGACGGGAAGGTAGGCGGGGTCGACGGGTTCCTCGGCGCCGCGCACCAGCACCTCGACGGTACGGCGGTCCGGGTCGAGCCGCACCAGGCACCCGGCGGTGTCCGCGGAGGCCGCGATGGCCACCACGCTGGTGCCGTCCGAGTCCAGGTGCGACCACGAGGTCAGCTCGGTGGTGACCGGCTCCAGGTCCAGGGTGTCGGGGTCGTACACGCTCGGCCGCATCGCGGTGTCGCCGTGCAGGGTCACGATCCGTCCGTCGTCCAGCAGGCGGAAACAGCGGTCGCCCAGACGCCACGGCGGGGAGTGGAACTCCTCCTCGGCCGGGTACAGGGCGATGGCCTGTCCCTTCAGCCCGGCCTGATACAGGTTCCAGAAGCCGGGCCAGTCCGAGGCCAGGTACAGCGTGGAGTCGTCAGACCAGACGGGGGCGAGCACGGACTCGTCCACCCCGCCCTTGAGCGTGTACTCGCCGATCAGCCCGTCCTCGGTGAGGTCGCCCACCCGCAGCTCCGTGCCGTCCCAGGGCATCCTCGGGTGGTTCCACCGCACGTAGGCCAGATGGGTGCCGTCCGGCGAGACCGTGGGGGAGGCGTAGAAGTGCGCTCCGGAGACCAGCTCGCGGATCGCGGACGGGTCGTGGGCGCCCCGGCCCGAGAGCGGAACCGTCACGATGGAACGGCGCACGGTGCCGTCGACGTGCTGTTCCCGCACGCACAGGAGCTGTTTGCCGTCGGCGCCCAGCGCCGGGTCGGCGTACCGCAGAGCCCCGGGGGAGGCGGGTTCGGGGGTCAGCGGGACGGGGTCCTTGGCCCCGCGTTCGAGCAGGTAGAGCCGCTGGTCCTCGGAGTTGGCGAAGACCACGCCCACACGGGCGATGGCCTTGTCGTCACGGCGGGGGACGGGGAGATGGGAACGGCCGCCGTACTCGTGCACCCGCGTGCCCACGTTCCACGGTGCGGGCAGCAGATCGCGCACGGTGCCGTCCGCGTCACGGCGCACGAGCGTGGTGCGGCCCTCCTCGGCTGGTCGGTACTCCTCCCACCAGACCTCGTCGCCCAGGACGGAGGGATACGCCATCTGGCGCACTCCTCGGGCGACGTCACCGGCACTGATGGGTGATGGCCAGGAGCCGTGGGGGCTCGACAGTTCAGACATGTCCCGCTCAGGAAGGGTCGTGGGTGTGATCAGATGACATGTCGACCTTAGTGCTCCATGGCCTTCGTGTGCAGTCCCGAAGGGCCCGCCTGTGGACAGACGGCGCCGCCGCCACACGGGCAGGGCAACGTCGACAGCGGCGAGAACGTTCGACGACACCGGTGGCGAGCCCGAACGCGTGTGAGCCGCGGGTGGTACCAACGGCGACGGCCCCGCGGAGCGCACTCGGAGTGCGTCCACGGGGCCGTCGCGCGGGTGTTCCCAGGGGCTCGTTACGAGCTCGAACCCCCGTCGCTACCGGAGCCGGAGTCGCCACCGGAACCGGATCCACCACCGGAGCCGGAGTCCCCGCCGGAGCCGGAGTCCCCGTGGGATCCGGAACCGCCGTCACCGGACTCGGGACGCGGATCGGATTCGCCCCTTTCGGAGTCCTCCTCGGTCTCGATCACGACGAAGTCCGCCCCGGGCTGGGCCGTTGCTCCGCCGGTCACGGGCTGGCCGCCGGGAACTGCGGTCACGCCCGCCACGTCGGTGGGCGCGCCGCCCGCCGCCGTCGCCTTGGCGGAGGGCCTGCCCCGACGGGCGTTGCGGCGCTCCAACCAGATTGCGAACCGGCTCAGCGACAGGTTGATCATGATGTAGATCAACGCGCAGATGATCGCCGCGGGGATCACGTTGCTCTCCCGGGTGGCCACCAGCGTGAAACTACGCAGCAGCTCCGGGAAGGCGATGATGTAACCCAGCGCGGAGTCCTTGAGCAGGACCACCAGCTGCGCGACGATCGCGGGCATCATCGAGGTGATGGCCTGCGGGATGAGGATCGTCCACATCGTCTGGGTCCGGCTCATGCCGATGGACTGCGCGGCCTCGGCCTGGCCCTTGGGCACGGCCAAAATGCCCGCGCGGAACACCTCCGCGAGCACCGACCCGTTGTACAGGGTCAGGCCCGTGACCACCGCGACCAGCGCGGTCACCTGGAAGGTCCCGGTCGGGATGTTGAAGAGCTGCCAGGCGACGATGGGCAGCGCCATCGTGAAGAAGATCAGCATCAGCAGCGGGATGCCGCGGAAGAACTCCACGACGGCCCCGGCCGGGACGCGGATCCACCAGCGCTCGGAGAGACGACCGATACCGAAGACCAGGCCGAACAGCACCGCCAGCACCGAGGCGGTCAGCGCCGCGGTCAGCGTGTTCTGGAGGCCGGGGAGGACGTAACCGGTCCACGTCTCGGGACGGAGGAAGGGCTCCCACTTGTCTGCGGCCCACTGGCCCGACGGGTTGACGGCCCAGGTCTGCGCCGAGAACAGCGGTGACTCGCGCTCGCTCAGGGTCCGGTTGAACCCCAGGTACAACACGGCCAGACCGACCAGCCCGAGGGCGACGGTGATGATCGTGTAGACGAGGTTGCGCACCCGGGCCTTGGGCCCCGGAGCGTCGAAGAGAACGGCCTGCGCGCTCATCGGACCACCGCCACTCGCTTGGCGAGCCAGCCGAAGAAGTAACCCATCGGCAGGGTCAGGATCAGGAACCCGATCGCGAATCCGACGAAGGTCGGCAGGACCGGGGCGATGCCCTGGTCGAACATGAGCTTCATCTCCCGGGACGCCTCCTGGACGCCCAGCCCCGCGACGGAGGCGACGGTGGTGTTCTTGGTCAGCGCGATGAGCACGCTGCCCAGCGGACCGACGACGGTGCGCAGCGCCTGCGGGATGACGATCAGGCGCAGGTTCTGGGTGAAGGTCAGACCCAGGGAACGGGCCGCCTCGACCTGGCCCAGAGGGATGGTGTTGATCCCGGCGCGCAGCGATTCGGACACGAAGCACGCGGTGTAGGCGGACAGGCCGATGACCGCCCACCAGAACACGTCCCAGGCCACGCTGTCGGCCAGGCTCAGCCCGAGGGCACTGTTGAGGCCGAGGCCGCAGAAGAGCAGGACCAGGGTCAGGGGCGAGTTCCGGATGCCCTCGACGTAGGCGGTCGACAGACCGCGCAGCAGCGGGACGGGGGAGACCCGCATCGCGGTGAGCAGGATGCCGAGGACGAACGAGAAGACGGCACTGAAGAGGGTGAGCCGGACGGTCCATGAGAAACCGTCGACGACCCTGTCGATGTTGCTGAGAAAGGCTTCCATAGGTCCCAGCCGGTCAAGGCTCGGAAGGTGGGGCCGGGCTGTCCCGGCCCCACCTTCCGAACAAGGTCAGATGACGGTTTTAGGCGCAGGCCTCAAGCTCGGGGACGGACTCCTCGTAGGCGAAGTCGGTCGCGCCGAAGGCCTCCTCGAGGTACTCGGTGGCGGTGCCGTCATCCCACATCTTGGTGATGGCCTCGTTGATCTCCTCGCAGCGCTCGGTCGAGCCGGCGGGCAGACCGACGCCGTACATCTCCTCGCCGAACGGGTTGTTCACCATCCGGAAGCTGTCGGGGTTCTGGGCGGCGAAGCCCGCGAGGATGGTGTTGTCCGTGGTGACGGCGTCGACGGTGCCGTTGCTGAGCAGCTCCAGGCACTCGGAGTAGTTGCCCGCCTCGCGCAGCTCGGCGTCGATCTCCATGTCCTCGGTGATGTTGTTCGCCGAGCGGGAGCCGGAGGCCGAACACAGCACCTTGCCGTCGAGGTCCTCGGGGCTGTTGATGTCCGTGTTGTCAGCCTGGGTCAGGATGTCCTGCTTGGCGACGTAGTACGGGCCACCGAAGTCGACGACCTGGCGGCGCTCGTCGGTGATCGAGTAGGTCGCGAGGATCATGTCGACCGTGCCCTGCTGGAGGAAGGACTCACGGTTGGCGGAGGCCGCCTCGGTCCACTCGATCTGCTCCGGGGAGTAGCCGAGCTCACCGGCGATGTAGGTGGCGACGTCGACGTCGAAGCCGGCGGGGGTGCCGCCCTCGCTCAGGCCCAGGCCCGGCTGGTCGTACTTGACACCGATGGTGATGGTGTCGCCGCCGCCGTTGCCGTCACTGCTGCCACCGTCACCGTCGCCGCCGACATCGGCGGTGCCACAGGCGGTCAGAGCGAGGGCGAGGACGGCGACGCCGCCCAGGAGGCTGTTGAAACGACGTGCTCGCATGTGGGGTACCTCTTCCTTGGTGCTGCGTGCGAAGAACGCGAAGATCTCGGGGAGCCCGGTGGGCTCTAGTGGGTCAGGATCTTCGACAGGAAGTCCTGGGCCCTCTCCGACCGGGGATTGGTGAAGAACTCGTCGGGGGTGTTCTCCTCGACGATCTGGCCGTCGGCCATGAAGACGACCCGGTTGGCGGCACGGCGGGCGAAGCCCATCTCGTGCGTGACCACGACCATGGTCATGCCCTCGCTGGCGAGGTCGGTCATGACGTCGAGGACCTCCTGGACCATCTCGGGGTCCAGGGCGGAGGTCGGCTCGTCGAAGAGGAGCACCTTCGGGTTCATGGCCAGCGCACGGGCGATGGCCACGCGCTGCTGCTGACCACCCGAGAGCTGGGCGGGGTACTTGTGCGCCTGGTTGCCGATCCGGACCCGGTCGAGGAGTTCCATCCCCCGGGCCTCGGCGTCGGCCTTGGACTTGCGGAGCACCTTCATCGGGCCCAGCGTCACGTTCTGGAGCACGGTCTTGTGCGCGAACAGGTTGAAGGACTGGAACACCATTCCCACGTCGCTGCGCAGCTTGGCCAGGCCACGGCCCTCCGCGGGCAGGGGCTGGCCGTCCAGGGAGATGACACCGGAGTCGATCGTCTCGAGCCGGTTCATGGTGCGGCAGAGCGTCGACTTGCCGGACCCGGACGGGCCGATGACGACTACCACCTCGCCGGAGTTAACCGTCAGATCGATGTCGCGGAGCACGTGCAGGTCGCCGAAGTGCTTGTTGACGTTCTCCAGCACGACGAGAGGAGTTGAAGTCATGCATCGGAACCTAATGGGTCCAAGTTGCCGTGTCATCCCGAAAACGCTGCTTGAGTCAGGAGTAGCTGACTTGTTACGGCGTGATCCGCAAAACCGTTATCGATTTCGTTGTGTAAGTGGGCCACTGTCGCACGGAGTGGCGGAGCCACTCTCCAGAGTTTCCATTGGTCACTCTCGGTGATGGTGTCAGGACTCCCGATTAACCTGCTGGACACATCGTCCGTCCAGGTCAGGCTGACAGTCCGGCGCGGTCGGTTGGAACGATGAGCCGGGGAGAGTTACGGAGCGTCCCTATTTCCAGAAACCGACTTTCGACCTCCGGAGCCCCATGAAGGCAGGGCCGTCACCACGGAAATCACCCGGAAGCCGCGTTCCCGTAAACCGGACCGTCTCCCTGTCCATAACGGCCTCCGGTGACCGAATCCGCTCCGCTGGCGCCCACCGCGGGGGCCTGCGGCGCGAGGCGGAGGCGGGGCCCGGAACGGCCAACGCGCGAGCGTCCTGGGCGCCGCCGCGAAGCGGATAGCCTGGAACGGTGAGCCAGAGTCGTACCTACCAAGTGCGGACCTACGGCTGCCAGATGAACGTCCACGACTCCGAGCGCCTCTCCGGTCTGCTGGAGGACGCTGGGTACGATCGCGCAGCTGAGGACACCACCGCAGACATCGTCGTCTTCAACACCTGTGCGGTCCGTGAGAACGCGGACAACCGCCTCTACGGCAACCTCGGTCACCTGCGCCCGGTCAAGGACGCCAACCCCGGGATGCAGATCGCCGTGGGTGGCTGCCTCGCCCAGAAGGACCGAGGGGAGATCGTGCGCCGCGCCCCCTGGGTGGACGTGGTGTTCGGCACCCACAACATCGGCTCCCTGCCCACCCTGCTGGAGCGCGCCCGCGTCCAGCGCGAGGCGCAGGTCGAGATCGCCGAGGCGCTGGAGCACTTCCCGTCCACGCTGCCCAGCCGCCGCGAGTCGGCCTACGCGGCCTGGGTGTCGATCTCGGTCGGCTGCAACAACACCTGCACCTTCTGCATCGTGCCCGCGCTGCGGGGCAAGGAGAAGGACCGGCGTCCCGGCGACGTGCTCGCCGAGGTCCGCGCCCTGGTCGACGAAGGCGTCACCGAGGTGACGCTGCTCGGACAGAACGTCAACGCCTACGGCAGCGAGTTCGGCGACCGTCAGGCCTTCTCCAAGCTGCTTCGCGCCTGCGGTGAGATCGAGGGGCTGGAGCGGGTCCGCTTCACCTCCCCGCACCCGCGCGACTTCACCGACGACGTCATCGAGGCCATGGCCGAGACGCCCAACGTGATGCCGCAGCTGCACATGCCGTTGCAGTCCGGGTCCAGCAAGGTTCTCAAGGACATGCGTCGTTCCTACCGCCAGGAGCGCTTCCTCGGCATCGTGGACAAGGTGCGCTCGGCGATGCCGCGCGCCGCCATCACCACGGACATCATCGTGGGCTTCCCCGGTGAGACCGAGGAGGACTTCGAGCAGACCCTGCACGTGGTCCGCGAGTCCCGGTTCGCGATGGCGTTCACCTTCCAGTACTCCAAGCGCCCCGGCACCCCTGCCGCCACCATGGACGGGCAGATCCCGCCGGAGGTCGTCAAGGAGCGCTACCAGCGGCTGGTCGAGCTCCAGGACCAGATCTCCTGGGAGGAGAACCAGAAGCTGGTCGGCCGTGAGGTCGAGCTGATGGTCTCCGAGGGAGAGGGGAAGAAGGACGGCGCACACCGCCGCCTGTCCGGCCGCGCCCCCGACAACCGCCTCGTGCACTTCGCCGTGGGCGACGCCGAGGAGCCGCGCCCGGGCGACATGGTCACCGTCGAGGTCACCTACGCCGCCCCGCACCACCTCGTCGCCGACTCCGGCGTCAGGCACCTGCGCCGCACGCGCGCCGGTGATGCCTGGGACGCCCGTCAGGGCAGGCCGGTACAGGTCACCAAGCCGGACGTGCTCCTGGGCATGCCGAGGATCGGTGTTCCGCCGGAGGAGCCCGCCCCCGCTGGCGGCTGCTGCGACGCCTGATCCGCACCCGAGTTCCGAGGCCCCCGACGCACACGCGCCGGGGGCCTCGCGCCGTTCCGGCGCGGCTGTCACGCCTACGCGGGCCCGAGCCGGACCGGGAGCTCCCTCAGCCGCAGCGTCCCCGGGACGGTGTCGCGCACCGGCGGTCGGCCCGGGACCAAGGAGAGTTCCGGGTGGGCCGCGAACAGGGCGCCGACGGCGACCTCCCCCTCCTGGCGGGCCAGGGCCGCGCCCAGGCAGTAGTGCGCGCCGTGTCCGAAGGCCACGTGGGCCTCGCCCGGCCTGCCCTGGTGCCGGGTGACGTCGAACCGGTGCGGATCGGGGTGGACGTCCGGGTCGTGGTTGGCCCCGGCGACCAGCGCCACCGCTCGCTCCCCGGCGGCCAACGTGCCACGGGAGAGCTGGACGTCCTCCGTGGCGTACCGGGCCTTTGCCGTGACGGCGGTACCCCCGACGCGGAGCATCTCGTGGACCGCGGCGGGCAGCAGGCCGGGGTCGGACCGGAGCAGGGCGAGCTGGTCCGGGTGCTCCAGGAGCGCGCGGGTTCCGTTGCCCAACAGGTGGGCTGTGGTCTCGTGACCGGCGATGACCAGCGTGAACACCAGGGTGACCAGCTCGCCCTGGGAGAGTCGCCCGCCGCCCTCGTCCCGTGCGCGCACGAGCGCGTCGAGGAGGTCCCCACGCGGGTGCTCCCGGCGCTCGACGATCATCGCCTCGATGTGGTCGATCATCTCGCCGAGCACCCGGTTCATCACCTCGGGCCGGGCGGGGTCGAACCGGGCCAGCTGGTGGCTCCACGCGTGCCACTGCGGGCGGTCCGCCACGGGGACCCCCACGAGATCGCAGATGACCGCGATGGGCAGCGGGTAGGCGAAGTGCTCGATCAGGTCGACCACGCCCTCCTCGTCCGCGTGTTCGGGGAGCGCCGTCAGCAGGTCGTTGGTGATCCGCTCGACGCCCGGACGCATCTCGTTGACGCGTCGCACGGTGAAGGTGCGGGAGACGAGTTTGCGCAGGCGGGCGTGGTCGGAGCCGTCCTTGTCCAGCAGCGACTCGGTGAGGTAGGTGATGAGGTCGGGGCGCAGGCCCAGGGCCGCCATGGCGTCGGATCGCCTGGCCCCGGTGGGACCCTCGGGCACGTTCTGGGGATCGACGACGAACCGCCGGTCACTGAGGATGGCGCGCACGTCGGCATCGTCGACGAAGGCCCGCGCCGCCTGGCCGTCGACGAACAGGACCGGCGCGGAACCGCCCGCGGCCCGGATCCGCTCGATGACCTCCAGTGGCCGCGAGGAGAACTCCTCTGAGCGCATGTTGACGGGTTCGGGTCCGCGGGACTGGTCCGTGACGGGTGTGGCGGTGTGCATGTGCCCCTCCTTGTGGGGTCTACGTGCTGCGCTTGACGCGTTTCTGTTCCTCGATCTCGCCGGTCAGGAGCTGTTCGAGTCCGGTGAAGATCGCGACGGTCCCCGCCTGCGTGGCCCGCATGGCCGAGTCGGGCACGTCCTGCTCCAGGAGCAGGCGCAGGCTGTGCGCGGCCAGATCGGCTCTGGCGGTGCGTTCGGGGACGGGAAAGCCCTGTTGGGTGAGCAGGGGTTCGGAGAGCAGGTGTCCCATGACGGTGGAGCAGTAGGCGTAGAACCGTTGGTCGGCGGGGAGCTGCGGCCCCAGGACCCCGTGTTCCTCCAGCAGGTCCCAGTAGTCGCGCAGGGCCTTCTGCCGGGCCTCTGTCAGGTCCCTGACCAGCTGCGGAAGGGTGCGGGAGAAGGAGCTGAGTTCGTCGCTGCCGTTGTTGTAGAGCGCGTGGACGACGGGGGATTCGAACTGGAGGAGGTAGATGTGGCGCGCGATCTCGCTCGGCCGGGCGGACCGGGGGTCCTGCCGGATCAGGTCCAGGAGGCGGCCGACCATGTCGTGCTGGGCGCGTAGCAGCACCGTGAGGAAGAGCCGCTCCTTGGTGGGGAAGTGCAGGTAGACGGTGCCCTTGCCGACCCCCGCCCGGCGAGCGACGTCGTCGATGGTGGTCTTGCGGTGCCCCCAGGCCACCATGAGCTCCTCGGCGGCGTCGAGGATGCGTTCGGCCCGGGTGTCGCGTTCGGACACGGGCTGGTCCTGGGAGTGGTGGTCGGCGGACGGGGACACGTACGGCTCCTTCGGTACGGGGGCCGCCGGTGAGGGCGCTCACCAGCCTTGACGCGAAGACCATATCCAGACCTCCGTTCCCGGGCCGCATCACTCTGACTGTGTGACCAGATTTCACATCTGGTCACACAGTCAAAGCTAGGTCAGATCACTCCGCGGTACAAGACCCGCGGTGCAGCCGGGGGGAGCGGCGGGCACGCGGGGCCGGGGACCGGAGGGGGCG
>NZ_LAVM01000029.1:0-63139 GCF_001083815.1 Nocardiopsis sp. SBT366
AACACGCAAGGAACATCGGCACAAACCGGCAGGTAACAACGGTGGCGCCTCCCAGGGCCTTTGACCCCGGACTTTTCGCCGCCTTAAGTTGTCAATGTCAACTTCCGTCCCCTCCCCGGGGACGGAAGTTGACATTGACAACTTAAGGCGGCGAAAAGTCCGGTGTCAAAGGCCCTGGGAGGCGCCACCGTTGTTACCTGCCGGTTTGTGCCGATGTTCCTTGCGTGTTCTATGTGACGCCCGTTACTCTGGCGGAATCTCTATTCCGCCATGAGGAATAGAGTTTCCGAAATTCAATGAACCCCCTGTGGAGGGCCCGCATGGCAGCAGCCACGGAAGCCGAAGCCCCCGAACGCCCCCGCCCCCGCTTCTACCGGTCCCTGTTCTTCCAGGTGATCGTCGCCGTCGTGGTGGGTGTGCTGATCGGACACCTGTGGCCCTCGTTCGGTGAGAGCCTGCGCCCGCTTGGCGACGGCTTCATCCGACTGATCAAGATGCTCATCGCCCCGCTGATCTTCTGCGTGATCGTCACCGGTATCGCGAAGGTCGGAGACCTGGGCGCCGTGGGCCGGATCGGCATCAAGGCGCTGGTGTACTTCCAGGTCGTGACCGCCTTCGCGCTGCTCTACGGCATGGTCGTGGCCAACCTCCTCAAGCCCGGTGTGGGCTTCGAGGTCAACCCCGCCGACCTCGACACCGGCGCGCTGGAGGAGGTGACCCAGGGCGGCGAGATCCCCGGGTTCGCCCAGTTCCTCCTGGACGTCATCCCCGAGAGCGTCGTCGGCGCCTTCGCCGAGAACTCACTCCTCCAGGTGCTGTTCTTCGCCGTGTTCGTCGCGCTGGCCCTGTCGAAGCTGGGGGAGCGGGGCAAGCCGATCCTCGACCTCATCGACCGCTTCACCGACGTCATCTTCACCTGCATCGGCTGGATCATGCGCGTCGCCCCGCTGGGCGCCCTGGGCGCGATGGCCTTCGTCATCGGCGCCTACGGCCTGTCCTCGCTCAGCAGCTTCGGCATGCTCATCATCGCCTGCTACTCCGCGGCGGCCGTCTTCCTGCTCGCCCTCGCGGTCATCGCCCGTGTGCTGGCGGGGGTCAACCTGTGGAAGTTCCTGCGCTACACCAAGGAGGAGTTCGCCCTGGCCATCGGCGCCGCCTCCTCCGAGGCGGTCATGCCGCGCATCATGCAGAAGCTGACCAACGCGGGCTGCTCCAAGGCGACCACCGGCCTCGTGGTTCCCACCGGGTACTCCTTCAACCTCGACGGCGCCGCCATCTACCTGCCCATCGCCGCGCTCTTCCTCGCCCAGGCCTTCGGCGCGGACCTGAGCATCGCGGACCAGCTGATGATGGTGCTCATCCTCCTGCTGACCTCGAAGGGCATGGCAGGGGTCCCCGGATCGGCCTTCCTCGCCCTGTCGGCGACCGCCACCGCGCTGGGCGCCTTCCCGGCCGCAGGCGTGGCGCTGCTCCTGGGCGCGGACCGCCTGATGGACACCATGCGCGTGTCCATCAACCTGCTCGGCAACTGCGTGGCCACCTTCGTCATCGCCAGGTGGGAGGGGCAGCTCGACATGGAGCGCATGCGCGCCGTCCTCGACGGCAAGGAGCCCCCCGCCCCGGTGGAGACCGAGACGGAGGACGACCGGGAACGTCCCGATGAGGCGGAGACCGTCGCGGTCTCCGCGCCCGCCTCCGAGGCGCACCGGGACGACTCCGAGCCGAAGCCGGAACGGTAACCCTCCGGGCTCCGGAACGGGGAAGGCCGGGCCGCCGTCGGTGGACGGCGGACCGGCCGCGCGCAGGTGGGGCGGGGCCGCCGTGTCGCGGCCCCGCCCCGGCCCTGTTCCTTGGATCATTCCTCCCACCCGTCGCCCGCCAGCACCCTCGACGGACGCCTGCGGCGCGGTGTCCTCGCGTTACCACCGGGCGGCCTCTCGCTGCGCCGACATCACTCGGACAGCCAACCCCGGGCTGACCTCGCTCATCGTCTGGCGAGAGATTGCCTGGGCGGCCGCTGTGCGAGGCCGCGGAGTTTGCGTAGCAGCGCACAGCAGGGGAGACGGCCGCTCGCATCGATGTCGGCTCCGCCGACACGAGCGAAAGCATCCAGAAAAACAGGCCCTAGAGCCCCAGGGCGTGCATCGCGAAGTGGAAGGCGAACACCGCGCTGAGGATCCACATCAGCCAGCCGACCTCGCCGAACCGGCCCTGCGCCGACTTGATCACGGTGTGCGCGATGATCCCGATCCCGATCCCGCTCGCGATGTCGTAGGCGAACGGCATGATCGCGATGGTGAGGAACGCCGGGATGGCCACCGAGACGTCCGTCCACGCGATCTGTCCCACGTGCATCATCATCATGGCGCCGACCAGCACCATCGCCACGGACGCCGCCTCGGCGGGCACCATGCCGAACACCGGGGCGAAGAAGACCGCGCTCAGGAACAGCAGACCCGTCACCACGCTGGCCAGGCCGGTCCGCGCCCCCTCGCTCACGCCCGCCGTGGACTCCACGAACACCAGGGTCGCCGACGAGCTGGTCAGACCACCCGTCACGGCACCGGCGCCGTCGGTGACCAGGATCTGGTTCACCCGGGGCATCTGCCCGTCCGCGTCGGCGATGTTGGCCTTGGTGCCGATCGCCAGGATGGTGCCCAGGGCGTCGAAGAACCCGGCCAGCACCAGCGTGAAGAGGATGACCCCGGCGGTGGTGGGCCCGGCCGTGGTCCACGCGCCGAACATGTCCACCTGGAAGAGCAGGCCGAAGTCGGGCGTGGACACCGGGCTGGAGGGCAGCGCGGGAACGCCGCCGCCCCAGGAGCCGGGGTCCAGCCGCAGCGCGGAGTGCAGGACCACGGCGAGGACGGTCGCGCCGACGATCCCGTAGAAGATCGCCCCGGGCACCTTCCTTGCCAGCAGTACGCTGGCCAGGACGAGCCCGACCACGAACACCATGACGGGCCACCCGTCCAGGTGTCCGCCACCGCCCGCGGCCCCGATCTGGAGCAGGCTGCCGCCGTCGCTCGCGCTGACGAACCCCGCGTTGGTCAGGCCGATCAGCGACACGAAGAGCCCGATGCCGACCCCGATGGCCAGCTTGAGGTCGTGCGGGAGCGCGTTCATCACGGCGGTGCGCACACCGGTGACGACCATCAGGATGATGGCGACGCCCTGCCACACGACCAGGCCCATCACCTCGGGCCAGGCCATCTGCGGTGCCGCCTGGTAGGCGACGACCGCCATCACGCCCAGAGCGGCCGCGCAGGCGATCGGCGCGCGGCCGACCACGCCCATCATGATGGTGACCAGCCCCGCGGCCAGAGCGGTCATGGTGGTCAGCTGCGCGGCGGACAGGTGGTCGCCGTTCACGTCGGCCACGCCGCCGAGGATGATCGGGTTCAGGACGATGATGTAGGCCATCGCCATGAACGTGGTCAGTCCGCCGCGGACCTCCTGCCCGAACGTGGAGTTCCGCTCGGAGACGAAGAAGAACCGGTCGAGCCAGGATCGATCCGTACCGGCGCGCGGGCCCGGCCGCGCGCCGGTGTCGTTGGATTTGGTCACGTCCCCTCCTGGAGGGATATGAGCACGGTGGATAGCACCATGGGTGGGGGGTTCGCTACTTCGCGTAGTCAACCTTGGGTGGCGTCAGGTCGTTTCCTTCCTGACGACCCGCCCCGGGGCCGAGGGCGTCGGAGATCCGGGGCGGGCGACTGAGGGGACGGGGCGACGACGTCACCCCGCCCGAGGTGGCCGCCGCGCGCGGCGGCCACGGGTCACAGCTCGATGCCCACGATGTCCTCCGGCCGCACCGGCGCGTGCGTCAGCGGACGTCCGGTGGCGGCGCGCACGGCGGCCACGATCGCGGGGGTCGACGACAGCGTCGGCGGCTCGCCCGCTCCACGCAGTCCGTACGGGGCGTGCGGGTCCGGGTGCTCCAGCACGTCGATGCGCATCGGGGGCATGTCCAGGATGGTCGGGATGAGGTAGTCGGTGAAGGACGGGTTGCGGATCTCGCTGTCCTTGACCTGGATCTCCTCCATCAGCGCCAACCCCAGCCCCTGGGCGGAGCCGCCCTGGATCTGACCGGCCAGCTGCTGCGGGTGGAGCACCTTGCCCACATCCTGGACCGCGTCCAGGGCCACCACCTTCACCAGGCCCAGATCGACGTCCACGTCCACCACGGCACGGTGCACGCACATCCCGAACTGCGTGTGCGAGTCCCCCTGCCCCAGGGTCGGGTCGAGCACCTCGGTGGGCCGGTGGTGGTGCTCGCGGGTCTCCTCCACGACCGTCCCGCCGCTGGCGGACTCGCCCAGGAGGTCGGCCAGGGACACCAGGACCCCGGCGCTCTCCGAGACGACCTTGCCGCCGACCAGCGACAGCTCGGAGTCGGCCACCTCCGCCGGAACGATCCCGCGCTCCCGCGCCAGCGCGAACACGGCCCCCCGGACCGCCTCGCAGGCCATCTTCACAGCGCCGCCGGTCATGTACGACTGCCGGGAGGCCGAGGACGAACCCGCCGAACCCACCTGGGTGTCGGAGGGGGCGATCGCCACCTTCTCCACCCCCAGTTCGGTCCGAGCGATCTGTCCCTTGATCGTCACCAGCCCCTGGCCGACCTCGGCGGCCGCCGTGTGCACCAGCACCACCGGCTCGCCGCCCACGATCTCCATGCGCACCCGCGCCGTGGAGTAGTCGTCGAAGCCCTCCGAGAAGCACAGGTTCTTCAGGCCGACCCCGTACCCCACGCCGCGCACCACCCCCTCGCCGCGGGTGGTTCCGGCCACGCCGCCGGGCAGGGTGCGCTGGTCGGAGGGGTCCTCCAACGAGGCCCGTTCCACGGGCATCGGCAGGTCGCGGGCGCGTTCCAGCATCTCCACCATGGGCAGCGGCATGTCGATCTCCTGGCCGGTGATGATCCGGGAGCCCTGCGCCATCGCGTTCTTGACCCGCAGCGCCACCGGGTGCATGCCCAGCTCCGCCGCGAGCTTGTCCATCTGCGACTCGTAGCCGAAGCAGGCCTGCACCGCGCCGAACCCGCGCATGGCGCCGCACGGCGGGTTGGTGGTGTACACGCCGTAGGCGTCCACCATCACGTGCGGGACCTCGTAGGGGCCGATGCCCAGTGAGGAGGCCACACCCACCACCGCCGGGGTCGCCGACGCGTACGCGCCGCCGTCCACGATGATCTCCAGGGTGGCGTACACGAGCGTGCCGTCGGCCCTGGCCCCGTGTTCGAAGCGCATCTTGGCCGGGTGCCGGTGCACGTGGCCGTAGAAGGACTCCTCGCGGTTGTACACGAACTTCACGGGCTTGCCGGTGCGCAGCGCCAGCATGGCCGCGTGGATCTGCATGGACAGGTCCTCACGGGCACCGAAGGCGCCGCCCACACCGGCCAGTGTGAGCCGCACCTTGTCCTGGGGCAGGCCCAGGGCCGGGGCGATCTGCTTCTGGTCCACGTGCAGCCACTGCGTGGCCACGTACAGGTCCACGCCGCCGTCCTCGGCGGGCACCGCCATGCCGGACTCCGGGCCGAGGAAGGCCTGGTCCTGCATGCCCACCTCGTACTCGGTCTCCACGACCGCGTCGGCCTCGGCGCGCAGGCGCTCCAGGACCCGGAGCCGCTCCTGCTCCGACTCCGCGGCCGCGGCGAAGTCGCCGCTGCGGATGGGCTGGTGGCGCACCCGGTTGCCGCTCTGGCGGTACTCCTCGTGGACCGGGAGGGTGCCCTCCTCGTGCACGAGCGGGTACTCGGGGTCGTGGGCGGCCCGCACCGAGTCGCTCACCGGGGGCAGCACCTCGTAGTCCACCCGGACGCGCTCCATGGCCCGGCGCGCGGTCTCGGGGTGGTCGGCGGCCACCACGGCCACCGCCTCGCCCTTGTAGCGCACCTTGTCGAAGGCGAGCACCGGCTGGTCCTGGTACTCCAGGCCGTAGCGCTTGGCGCCGGGCACGTCCTCGTGGGTGAGCACCGCCTCCACACCCGGCAGCCGCAGGGCCTCGGTGACGTCGATGCCCAGGATGCGGGCGTGCGGGTGCGGGCTGCGCAGGGTCGCGCCCCACAGCATGCCCTCCATCCACAGGTCCGAGGAGTAGGCGAACTCTCCGGTGACCTTCAGCGTGCCGTCGGGTCGGCGGGGGCTCGCGCCCAGGCCGTCCTTCGTGGTGCTGGACAGGTCCGTGGTCACGGTCTCGGTCGTCGCCTTCATCAGCGGTTCGCCTCCTGCATGAGGGATCGGTGCGCCGCACGACCCCGCGCGGCGGCAGTCTCGGCGGACAGGGTGCGCAGCTCACCGCGGTCGACGACGGTGTTCCCGCCGACCAGGAGCCGCTCCAGGGGCGGCACGGGGCCGAAGGTCAGCGCCACCACCGGGTCGGCGATCACGTCGTGGCCGAACCCGTCCACCCGCCACAGGGCGACGTCGGCCTGCTTGCCGACGGTCAGCGAGCCCAGTTCCGCGTCGCGGCCCAGCACCCGGGCGCCGCCCAGGGTGGCCAGCTCCAGGGACTGGCGCGCCGTCAGCGCCTGGGGGCCCTTGCGGGCACGGGCCATCAGCAGGGCCTGGTGCATCTCACCGGCCAGCCCCGTCAACTCACTGGACGCCGGGCCGTCCACGCCCAGGCCCACCTTCGCCCCGGCATCCAGCAGCTCCGGAACCCGGCAGATACCGGCGCCCAGACGGGCGTTGGAGGTCGGGCAGTGCGCGACACCGGTCCCGGTGGCCGCGATCCGGCCGATCGCCGCGTCCGACAGGTGCACGGCGTGCGCGAACCACACGTCCTCGCCCAGCCAACCGAGCTTCTCGGCGTACTCCACGGGGGTGCACCCGAACTCGGCCAGGCACTGCTCCTCCTCGTCGAGGGTCTCGGCGAGGTGGGTGTGCAGGCGCACGCCCCGGTCCCGGGCCAGTTCGGCGGCGCCGGTCATCAGCTCCCGGGAGACCGAGAACGGGGAACACGGCGCCACCGCGACCCGCGTCATGGACGAGGCGGAGGCGTCGTGGTGGGCGTCGATCGCCGCGGCCGTACCGGCCAGGGCGCCCTCCAGGGTCTCCACCACGCTGTCCGGGGGCAGGCCGCCCTGGCTGTGCCCCCGGTCCATCGAACCGCGCGCCAGGTCCAGGCGCACACCCACCTCACGGGCGGCCTCCACCTCGGCGGCGACGATGTCGCCGCGCCCCGCCGGGTAGATGTAGTGGTGGTCGGAGGCGGTGGTGCACCCCGACAGCGCCAGGTGGGCCAGACCGGCCGAGGTCGTCCCCGAGACCACGTCGGCGTCCAGCCGGTGCCAGATCTCGTAGGAGCCCACCAGCCACTCGAAGAGCGTGCCGTCAGCGAACAGGCCCTGGGTGGCCCACTGGTACAGGTGGTTGTGGGTGTTGACCAGACCCGGAGTGGCCACGCAGCCGCGCCCGTCGATCCGCTCGACCTCCCCCTCCACTCGGGGCGGCGGTCCCGCGCCCACGGCGGTGATCACACCGTCCCGGGACACCACGTGCCCGTCGGCGTACTCCGCGCCGTCCACCGTCACGACGTGTGCGCGCTCGATGATGACGGTCCGGCTCATGAGCCGCTCCCCGCTTCCTCGGCACGACGCCCGGCCGCCAGGTGCACGGCGTCGATGATCTTCTCGTACCCGGTACAGCGGCACAGGTTGCCCGCCAGCGCCTCACGGATCTCGGCGTCCCCGGGCGCTTGCCCGCCCGCGCCCACCGTGCGCTCCAGCAGGTCGTCGGTCTGCACCAGCAGACCCGGTGTGCAGAACCCGCACTGGACGGCGCCCGCCTCCACGAAGGCCTCCTGGACCACGCCCAGGGTCCGGTCGCCGCCCTTGCCCGACCCCTCGGCCAGACCCTCGACGGTGCGCACCTCGCGCCCCTCGGCCTGTCCGGCGGCGATCATGCACGAACACGCGGTCACACCGTCGAAGTAGACCGTGCAGGAACCGCACTCGCCCTGCTCACAGGCGTTCTTGCTGCCCGGCAGGCCCAGGCGCTCACGCAGCACGTACAGCAGGCTCTCGCCCGGCCACACGTTGTCGGCGGTGACGTCCTCACCGTTGACGTTCAGATTCACGCGCATCGCGCGGACCCCTTCCGGTAGTCGGTGACGGACCAGCTCAGCGCACGACGCGCCATGACTGACAGGGCGTGCCTGCGGTACTCGGCGGTGCCGCGCTGGTCGTCGATGGGACGGGAGGCCGCGGCCACGAGCTCGCCGAAGCGGCGGACCACGGACTCAGAGAGGGGACGGCCGTCCTCCCAGTCGAACTCGGCCTCCAGGAACTCCTCGGCCGCCTCCGAGCGCAGCGGCGTCGGGCCGGCCGAACCGATCCCGGTGCCCACGGTCCGCCGCTCGGAGTCCAGAGCCAGACTGAAGGAGGTCACCGCGATCACCATGGCGTTACGGGTGCCGATCTTGGCGAACTGCTGGGGGCCGGCGGCCTCGGGCAGCAGGACCGCCGTGATCAGTTCGTCCGGCCGCAGCGCGGTGGTCCGGAACGACAGATAGAAGTCGCGGGCCCGGACACGCCGCGTGCCGCGCACCGAGGCCAGCTCGATCTCGGCGTCGGTGGCCAGCAGCGGCGGGTGCGCCTCCCCGGCGGGGGAGGCACCGCCCAGGTTGCCGCCGACGGTGCCCCGGTTGCGGATCTGGGGGGAGGCCACCGACCGCGAGGCCCTGGCCAGTGCGGGCGCACGGCCCGACAGGTGTTCGATGATCCGGGTGTAGGGAACGCCGGCGCCCAGGCGCGTGCGGTCGCCGTCCACCCCCCACTCGGTCAGCTCGGGGACCCGGGTCAGGTCGATCAGCGCCGAGGGGCGGCGCTTGTCGAAGTTCAGCTCCACCATCACGTCGGTGCCGCCCATGATGGGCACACCGTCGGGGTGGGCGCTCCTGGCCTCTAGGGCCTCCACCAGCGTGGATGGCCTCAGGAATTCCATGCTCGTCCTCGTCCTGCGCAGTGCGGTCCGGTCGCGTCGATTCTGTCGCGACCTCTCCTTGGTGGGCGATGCTGTGAAGTAGAACACCCTGTTCCGGCGTCCGACCAGCCGTCGATGACATGAAGAGTCCGCGGAACGAACGGGCGGAGTTGGGCGTTTCCTACAAGCAGTGTCGGAGTCACGCCCCGGAACCGCCGGTGATGTCGTCGAACGCCCTGGTTCGGGGGCACACTGTCCTGGTACGAAGCCACCATCAGGGGAAGCCGCCCCACCCGACCGACAGAGGGAAGCCCATGCAGATCAGTGAGCTGCTCGCCGTCAGGCGACTGCACCTGCGGTTCCTGGCGGGTGCCGAGCACGCCCACCGCGACATCCGGTGGGCCTACACCACTGACCTGCTCGAACCCGCCCGCTACCTGCGTGGCGGGGAACTCGTCCTCACCGGCATGATGTGGCGGACCCGCCCCGAGGACTCCGAGACCTTCGTGGCCTCCGTGGTCGGCGCCGGGGCCCTGGCGGTGGGGGCGGGCACCGCCCTGGGAGAGGTCCCCGACGACCTGGTCGCCGCCTGCGCGGCCCACGACGTCCCCCTCGTGGAGATCCCCCCGGAGACCTCCTTCGGCGTGGTCACCGAGGAGGTGCTGCGCTCCCTCACCCAGCGCCGCTTCACGACGATCGCCGAGACCCGGGACCGCCAGCGCCGCCTGATGGCCGAGGTCGCCTCGGGGGCCGACTTCCCCGACGCCTTCGCGTCCGCCGCCCGGCAGGCCGGGGTCACCGCGTGGGTGGTCTCCGCGAGCGGTCGGCAGGTCGCCTCCTCCGGTGGGGCCCTGACATCCGAGGAGCGCGAGGACCTCGCGGCCAAGGCTCTGACCTGGTCGTCCTTCCCGCACACCACCCGGGGCTCCGCGGGCGGGCAGGGCCGCGCCCTGACAGTCGTCCCCATCCGGACCAAGGAGTCGCACCCGCTCTCCAACTGGCTGCTCGTGTGCACCGGCGACCACGAGTCCTGGAGCGAGGAGGAACACGAGGCGGTCGCCGAACTCGTCTCCGTCAGCGTCCTGGCCCGCAGCCGCGACGAGGAACGCTCCCTCACCACCGCGCGGCACCTCGAGGGGTTGCCCCGGCTCCTGGCGGCCCAGCGCTTCGACGAGGTCACCGCCCTGATGCGCGGCACCGGTGAGGAGAGGGCCCCCGAGCCCGACGACCGCGTGCACGTCGTGGTCAGTGCCATGATGCTCCCCGAGCCGCGCGTGCCCGACCTGGCGCGCCGCGTGGTCGCCGAACTCGTGGCCGACCACCCCGGAGCCGTGGTCACCGGGGACAACGACGCCCTCGCCGTGGTCCCCGTGGAGGGCCCCGAGGAGCAGGCCCGCGCCAGGGCCGAGGCCATCCGGTCCGAACTGGTCCACCGGGCCCGCGTCCTGGACGGAGGGCTGCTCGACTACCGGTTGGCCGTGGGGCTGAGCTCGGCCTCCCAAGGCGTGGCCGAGCTGCGCGGCGCCGCCGTGGAGGCCCGCCACGCCCGCCGCCTCGCGGAGCTGCGGGGCGGGCGCTCCCGGGTGATCGCCGGGGCCGAGATCGACTCACACGAACTCCTGCTGGCCTCGGTGCCCGAGGAGGTGCAGACCTCCTACCGCGAGCGACTGCTGGGACCTCTGTTGGAGTATGACCGCGACCACCGGTCCGAGCTGGTGGAGACCCTGGAGCAGTTCCTGTCCCACTCGGGTTCCTGGCAGCGCTGCGCCGCCTCCATGCACGTCCACGTCAACACCCTGCGTTACCGGATCGGCCGGGTCGAGGAACTCACCGGCCGCGACCTCAGCAGTCTGGAGCACCGGGTCGACCTGTTCCTGGCACTCAAACTGCGCGACTGAGTGCTCCGACACGGGCGCCCGTTGTCGGTGGTGAACGTTAGAGTCCGGAGCGTGAGCACCGACCTTCTCGGGCAGTCCGAGACCACCGACGCCGACCTGTCCGAACACGACCTGCGCGACGCCCTGTCCAAGGACCCGGGCGCCCCGCGCGTCCTGACCCGCTGCGACCTCAGCGGCGCCGACCTGCGCGACGCCCACCTGGTGGACGCGCGGTTCGTCGACTGCCGCCTGGACGGGGCCCGTCTGGACCGCGCCGTCCTGGAGGGGGCGGTGTTCACCGGGGGAGGGGCCCCTGGTGCCTCCTTCGCGAACACCGAGTGCACGGACACCCGCTTCGAGCGCATGGACCTGGCCAACACCCGCTGGCAGGGCGCGCTGCTCACCGACACCGTCTTCACGGGGTGCAGGCTGACCGGGGCGGGGCTCAACTCGCTGCGGGGGATCGGCTACTCCTTCGCCCAGTGCAACCTGATGCTGGCCCGCTGCAAGGGGCTGGTCCTTCGCGGTCAGACCCTGGAGGGTCTGCGCATGGACGAGGTGGACCTGGCCTCGGCGGACCTGCGCGAGACGGTGTGGGTGGAGTCGCGGCTGCGCGGGGCCAACCTGGTCAACGCCCGGTTCACCGGGGCGGACCTGCGCGGGGTGGACCTGGGGGAGTTGGAGCTCCAGCAGGCCGGTTTCCTGCGCGGCGCCACCATCGGTCCCGCCCAGGCCGGGATGATCCTGGGGTCGCTGGGCATCACCGTCACGGACTAGGCACCAAGCGGCGACCCCGCCCCGCGAGGAGGACTCCCGCGGAACAGGGCGCCGTGAAGAATCTACATCGTAAAGCTATCGCTTCGTCTCACCTCTCCCATGCCCCGCCCTGCGTCCCCCACGAACGCCTCGAAAGAACGTGACTCGCGCCCCAGCGCCTCCCGGGCGCCGGGGGAGAGGTGGGCGTTCCGTGCCGCGCGGGATGGGGGAGACAACCACCCGGGACGCGGGATCTTCCGCCCCACCCCGCTGTCGCACACGGACGTCTCGGAGGCCGGATGGCCGGTGAGGCGTCCGCGTCCGACCCGGACTCCACCGGGACGTGGTCGGGATCGGCGACTCCGCGCCCGGAGTGCGTCCCATGGGCGGAGCGCGTCAGGAGAGCCCCCAGCCCTCGTGGAAGGTGCGGGCCACGTAGTCCGAGAAGCCGCGCGGGTCACGCCCCAGCGCCTCACGGACACCGGGGACGTACGTGGACTCCAGGCCGCGCCGGATGGCCGAGAGCGCCATGACCATGTCATCGGTCCCCGCCTCGGACCAGCCCTGCGCCAGGAGGCCGCTCGCGTACTCCTTCTCGGACACCGGTTCGTAGCGGATGGTGCGGCCCAGTGCCTGGGAGATCTCGGCCGCCACCTCCGACAGGTTCAGCGCCCGGGGTCCGCCCAGCTCGTAGGTACGTCCGTGGTGGCCCGACTCGGTGAGGGCCGCGACCGCGACGGCAGCTATGTCCTCGGTGTCGATCCAGGTGGTCGCCCCGTCGGCGGTGGGCAGCCGCAGCACCCCGGAGCGCACCCCGTCCGAGAGCAGTCCCTCGCTGAAGTTCTGTGAGAACCAGCCCGGACGCAGGATCGTCCACTCCAGGCCGCTGGCCCTCACCGCCCGCTCTCCCACCAGGTGCGCGGGGGTGTCGTTCGGATACTCGAAGTAGTTCGGCCCGTCGACGCCACGCGCCGACAGCTGGACGACCCGCTCCACCCCGAGCGCGACCGCGCGCTCAACGAACTCCGGAGCGCGCGGGTCCAGGTCGTTCTGCACCAGGTACACCGCCCCGGCTCCGCGCAGGACCCGGTCCCAGGTCGACGGATCGCTCCAGTCGAACCCCCACTCGGAGGAACGGGAGGCCGCCCGAACGGCCACGCCCCGTTCCCGCAACCGGGCCAGGACCCGACTGCCGGTCATCCCCGTCGCTCCGGTCACCAGGACCGGACGTGTCGTCTGTTGTGTCGTGTGCTCTGTCATGACCATGATTCAACCCCGATGATCTGAGACGATCCATGGTCCAGAAGCTCAAGCGGATATTCCATCGTCTACGCTTGCGAGTATGGACGCACTCTCGGACCTCCTGGACGGGGTCCGCGCCCGAGGGGCGCTCTTCAGCAGGTCGGTCATGAATCCGCCCTGGGCTGTGCGCTTCGCCCACAGCTCACCGCTCACACTGGTCACCATGGTGCGAGGAGGGGCCTGGATCGTCCCGGAGCACGGTGAGCCGCTCGAACTGGCCGCCGGGGACACCGCCATCCTGCGCGCCCCCGGTCCCCACACCGACGCCCACCCCGCCGACGCCCCCGTCACCTGCACGGTCCTGGACCGCGACACCTGCCTGGGGCCGGACGGCGCCGCCCTGACCGAGGAGGCCAGCCAGGGGCTGCGCACCTACGGCGAATCCTCGGAGTCCCCGGACCTGCTGCTCAGCGGCTACTACGAGGTCTCCGGCGACCTCAGCCAACGTCTGGTCTGCGCCCTGCCGCCGGTCCTGGTCGTCCCGGGCGACGAGTGCCACGACTGGCTCCGCGAGCTGATCACCGCCGAGATCGACTGTCCCGCCCCCGGCCAGCAACTCGTCCTGGACCGCCTGCTGGACCTGGCCCTGATCACCATGCTGCGCGCGTGGTTCGACCGCCCCGGTGCCCGTCCGCCCGCCTGGTACACCGCGATGGACGACCCGGTGGTGGGCCAGGCGCTGCGCCTGATGCACAACCGCCCGGACAACCCCTGGACCGTGGCCCTGCTGGCCGAACACTGCGGGGTCTCCCGCGCCACCCTGGCCCGCGACTTCCGCGCGCTGGTGGGGGTCCCGCCCATGACCTACCTGGCCGACTGGCGGGTGGGGCGGGCCGCCGACCTGCTCCGCGAGTCCGACACCACCGTGGAGGCGATCGCGCGCAGGGTCGGCTACTCCAACGCCTTCGCCCTGAGCGCGGCCTTCAAACGGCTGCGCGGCACCACGCCCACCGAACACCGCCGGGCCGCCTCGGGCGCGCCCGCGCAGTGGTCCGCGCCGAGGGGAGAGGCGGACCTGGTGGGCGTCGCCCCCGTTCCGTCCAGTTGAGGCGCTCGACGGTCCGAACAGCACCGCGCTGTGCACCGAGGGGATCGAGGCCCTCCGCCCGGTGGCCCACAGGGTCGAGTTCGGCGGCAGGCGCGAACTCGGCCGCGCCCACGTCGTTGCGCCCCTGGAGGGGCTGTGGCCCGGCGGATCGGCTCCCGCCTGGGAGTGGACCTCCGGCGGCCGTGAACCTGGCGGGTCAGGTGTCCAGGGCCCGCGCCACCGCGACCTGGAACCCGGACATCTGCGTCGCGCCGCCCTCGATCTCCCAGAGGGTGTCCTCCAGGACCCGCACCAGCGTCCAGGCGCGGGCCCGTTCCCGGTCCAGCCCCGCCACCTCGGTCAGCAGGTCGAAGCGGCGCCGGGTCTCCCGGACCGCGTCGCCGGTGGCCTCGGCCTCCTCCCACCGGTTGCGCAGCGCGGGCAGCAGCTCGAAGCCCGAGTCGCCCACCAGCGGTTTGGGGTCGATGGCCAGCCACGGCCCCCGACCCGAACCGGGCAGCGGCGCCAGCACGTTCCCGTAGTGCAGATCCCAGTGGAGCAGCTGGTCGCCCGGTTCGGTGGCCAGCTCCCGGGCGAGCCCCGCCCACCGTCCGAGGCGCGCCCGGGTCCGCGCCCGGACACGCTCGGAGCCGACCACGGCTTCGGCGTCGCGCGCCATACGCAGCGCCATCGTCCCCAGGTCGCGCGTCCCGGGCGGCCCGGGTCGGGCACCGAGTCGGCCCAGCAGGGAGCCGATCACCCCCAGCGCCTCGTCCAGGGGCACGGTGTCCAGCCGCCGGGTGGGGTCCAGCGCCTCCAACAGCATCGCCCCGGTGCCGGAGTCGTGGTCCAACAGCCGCACCGCGCCGTCGCCGTCCCAGGCGCGCAGCGCCACGGGTTCGCCCTCGGTCTCCTCGTCCACCGGCTGTACCTTGAGCACGGCCGGGGAACCGTCCGCCCGCTCCACCGGGACGACGAGCGCCACGGCGCCGTGCATGGGTGCCCCCGTGGGTCGCAGCCCCCACCGGTCGCACTGGCGGGCGGCCAACCGGGGCAGGTCCCGGGCCCACGCGGGGTCGAAGAACCCGTCGAGCGTCGCGGCGAGCGCTGGCGGAACGGGGATCGGGGGAGTGGTCTCGTCCATGGTCCCGGTCTCCTTCGTCGTCGTGTTCGGCTGTGACGAAGGAGTGTCGGCGGGGCACGTGCCTAGCGCGTACCGAACACCGTCACCTTCCCGCGGGCCCGCCCATGGGCCCGACGGCCTCGGCGGAGGGCCTCGACCATACCGGCCAGCGCGGGCTTGGGAGCGTGGTCGTCGTCGAAGGGAAGCGCGGCCGTGTACCCCGGGAACCACTCGGGGATCCACGAGTGCGCGTCGCTCACTCCCCACACGGTCACGCCCACGCAGCGCGACACCGCCAGGCAGGACTCCAGGACGTGCCGGTACTCGTCGGCCTGGGCCGAGAGGTCCTGGTCACTGGCCGGTTCGGGGACGCGCACGTCCAGTTCGCTGATCTCCACGTCCAGGCCCAGGTCGGCGAAGCGCCGCATGTTCTCGGCCAGGTCCTCGGGCACGTCCCCGTGCACGAAGTGGCCCTGGAACCCGATCCCGTGCAGCGGCACGCCCTGGTCCAGCAGGTCCGAGGCGAGCTCGTACAGGGCGTCGGCCTTGGCGCCGCTGCCCTCCACCCCGAACTCGTTGATGTAGAGCTTCGCCTCGGGGTCGGCGTCGTGCGCCGCCCGCAGCGCCTCGGCGACGTAGTCCTCGCCCAGTGTCTGGTGCCAGAGGTTCTCGCGCAGCTGTGGGGAGCCGTCCTCGAAGGGTTCGTTGACCACGTCCCATGAGGCGACCCGCCCCTGGTAGCGGCCCATCACCGCGCCGAAGTGCTCCCTCATCACCTCGCGCAGATCGTCGGGGTCGAAGGACCCCTGCGCCAGCCAGGCCGGCAGCTGGTTGTGCCACAGCAGCGTGTGCCCCCGCACCGACAGCCCGTGGTCCTCGGCGAAACCCACCACCGCGTCGGGCCCGCTCCAGTCGAAGGTGCCGCGCTCGGGCTGGACGTACTGCCACTTCATGGTGTTCTCGGCCGTCACCGACGTGTAGTGGTCGGTCACCACGTCCCGGTACTCGGTTTCGTGGGTCAGCGGGTTCACGGCCACGGCCACGCCCAGCTCGATCCCGTGCGAACCCGCCAGGGCCGGGAGTTCACTCGACGGCTCCCGGACGGGGCCGGGGAGGACCAACGCCAGAACCGCGACCACCAGGAAGACCACCACGCAGACCGCTCCCGCCGAAAGCAGGACACCCCTTCCGCGCGTGGCCGAACGCCAGCCGTTCCGGACGGCCCCCCGAACCCCGTCGGTCCCCACCCTCTACCGGCTCCCGGTGGACACCGGGAACTCGGACAGGGCCCGCACGGTCAGCGTGCCCCGCCGGGTGGGCATCGCGGTGGGCCGTAGCCCGGGAGCCCGCTCCGCCAGCGCGCGCAGCGCGATCTCGCCCTCCAGCCGGGCCAGTGGAGCGCCCAGACAGTAGTGGGCCCCACCGGAGAAGGACAGGTGCTCAGCGGCGTCGGCCCGGGTGATGCCGAACCGGTCGGGGTCGGTGAAGTGCCCCGGGTCCCGGTTGGCCGATCCGATCAGGCACATGATCTGTTCTCCGGCCCCTACCGGGATCCCCTGGACCTCGGTGTCCGTCCGGGACCAGCGTCCGGTGAGCTGGACCGGCGAGTCGAAGCGCAGGACCTCCTCCACGGCCCCGGTGGCCAGAGCGGGATCGGCGACCAGCCGCTCCCACTGCTCCCGGTGGCGCAACAGCGCCATCACCCCGTTCCCGATCAGGTTCACCGTGGTCTCGAACCCGGCCACCAGCAGCAGACGGCACATCGCGGTCAGCTCGGCGGCGGTCAGTTCCCCGTCGTCGGTCTGCCTGACCAGGGTGGAGACCACGTCCTCGCGTGGTTCGGCTCGGCGGTCGGCCATCAGACGAGCGAACAACTGGTCCAATTCTGCCGTCGCGTCCTGGATCTCCCGCAGGTGACGCGCCGAGCTGGCCCCGTCGAGTGCCCCGCCGATCACGTAGCCGATCCGCACGAAGTCGGCGTCGTCGCGCTCGGGGACTCCCAACAGGCGGCTGATCACCTTGATGGGCAGGGGTTGGGCGAAGTCGCGCATGAGGTCGAACCCGTCGCGGGCCGGGACCGCGTCGAGGAGGTCGGCGGTGATCCTCTCGATCTCGGCGCGGTACTCGGTCATGCGGCGCGGGCTGAACGCCGGGCGGGCGAGTTTGCGCAGTCGGGTGTGGTCCGGCGGGTCCAGTTGGAGGAAGGACAGGTCGACGGCGCGGTGCTGGTCGGGTACCTCGACGCCCTCGGGCGGCTCCACGCCGAAGTCGCGCGAGCGCAGGATCTCGTCCACGGCGGCCCGGGTGGTGGCGGCACTGAACCCGAGCCTGCTGGAGACCACCGGGCCCTCTTCGCGCATCCTGCGGTAGGTCGGGTAGGGGTTCTGCCGCCAGGGCCAGTGCAGGAGGCGGCTGGGGTGGTCGCCGCGCTGGGCGGTGAGCCACGACACGCCGTGGGCCAGGCGGAGCTGGGCGTCGATACGGAGGGTGTCGAGTGTCCGCATGCTTGATGGCTCCTCTCGGTGACCCTCCGAGCCTAGGCCTCCCGGCCCCCGTACCCGGGGCGAACGCGGGAGTTGGCCGTCTGTGGCCAGGTGGGAACCGCGCCCCGGGGGCCGCTCGTTCACTCCGTTCCCGTCGTTCTCCGCGCGGGTCCCCCGGCTCCCTCCTGCGGGTTCGCGCGAACCCCGGGGCACCGGGGCGGATCACACATCGTGACGGTGGTCGGGCGGGGGCGGCCAAGGCCTAGACTGGGGCCCCGTTCGGTAGGAAGACGCCGCAGAGCCGGAGGTTGAGGACGTTGGGGCCGCTAGAGAACTCTGATCCGGAGCGGGTCGGTCGGTACCGGCTGATCGGTCGCCTGGGCGCCGGTGGCATGGGTCAGGTGTTCTTCGGGCGCTCGGCCGGCGGCCGCGCGGTCGCGATCAAGCGCATCCACCCGCACCTGGCCAGCGACCCCTCCTTCCGGCAGAGGTTCGCCCGCGAGGTCACCGCGGCGCGTCAGGTCAGCGGGGCGTTCACCGCCCCGGTCATCGACGCCGGGCCCGACGACGAGGTGCCCTGGCTGGTGACCTCCTACGTGCCCTCGCTTCCCCTTGACGAGGCGGTGCAGGCCCACGGCCCGCTGCCCGAGGCGAGCGTACGGGTCCTGGCGGCGGGTCTGGCCGAGGCGTTGGCGGAGATCCACCGGGTCGGGCTGATCCACCGCGACCTCAAGCCCGGCAACGTGCTCCTGTCGGAGGACGGGCCCCGGGTGATCGACTTCGGTATCGCGCGGGCCACCGACGGCACCGCCGCGACCCAGTCGGTGATCGGCACGCCGGGGTTCATGAGCCCCGAGCAGGTGCAGGGCTCCGAACTCACCCCCGCCAGCGACCTGTTCGCCTACGGAGCGGTGCTGGCCTTCGCGGCCGCTGGGACCGGGCCGTTCGGCGAGGGCAACATGCCCACGATGGTCATGCGCATCATCAGCCGGGAACCGGACCTGTCCGCCGTCCCGGAGTCGCTGCGCCACCTGATCGCGGCCTGCCTGTCCAAGGACGTGCGGGGGCGGCCGGGACCGGGCGAGATCCTCGACTACCTGGGTGACGTGCACGCCGGGTCCTCCTGGCTCCCCCCGGCGGTGATGATGGGTGTGCAGGAGCAGGTGGCCAAGGTCAACAAGGCCCTGGCGACCTCGGCGGGCGATCCCGGCGCGACCGGCGGCCACCAGCGGACCGAGGCCCTCGGCGCGGGCGGGGCCGCCGCGCTGGGCGGCGCGGCCGGAGCGGTGGCCGGTGCCGCCGCGGCGGGCGCCTTCGGGGACGACCATTCCACGCAGGTGGCGCCGTCGGGCGGGTACGGGACCCAGGACCCCTCGGCGGGCGCGACCTCGGTGCTGGGCAACCAGCCGGGCGCTCCCCACCAACCCACTGCCGGCTTCCCTGGGACCCAGGCGCCGGGCCAGCCCGGCCAGGTCCCGCCCACGGCCCAGTTCCAGCCGACGCAGCAGCACCAGCAGACCCAGCAGTACGGTCAGGGTGGCCAGGGCGGACCGAGCGAGGAGGACCCCTACGCGGACCTCTACGGCGGGCGCCGCGACCAGCGCACCGACCCCCGTCAGCAGCAGGACGGCCAGTACCGCCAGGCGGAGCAGCAGCGTCAGCGACAGATGGAGCAGCAGCGCCAGCGGCAGGAACAGCAGCGCCGGTCCCAGGAACAGCAGGAGGAGCAGCGGCGCCGCCAGGAGGCCGAGCGCGCCCACCGCGACCGGATGCGGGCCGAGCAGGACGCCGCCCGCCGGGCCCAGGCCGAGGCGCGCCGCGCCGACCAGCCGGGGCTGTGGGGCTTCGTGAAGCTGCTGCCGCTGATGATCATCCCGCTGATCCAGATCCCCCTGGGGTACGGGGCGTCGCTGGCCTGGGCGTGGTTCACGGCCGAGGCCGACATGTGGACCGGGTCGGTCTTCTACTTCGAGCCGTGGAGCGTGGACGGGTTCCTCCACGCGATGATGCTGGGCTACTTCCTGCTCAACAACATGGTGTCCCTGGAGTACCTGATCCGCTCGCTGCGGACGTCGTTCGTGGTGGGCGCGGTGTTGGCGCTGGCGGCCATGGCCGCCACCAACTTCCTGTTGTTCAGCTTCGGTTTCTGGGGCTGACCTGCGGGCTGACCCCGAGGGGGTGGTGGGACCGCAGCGGTCCCACCACCCCCTTGCCCTTTCCCGCGGGTCAGAGCAGGTAGAGGAAGACCACCAGGACCAGCCCCGCCACGGCGATCACCCAGGTGTAGGGCAGGGTGGAGAGCATGGAGCGCTCGGGTCGGATCCCCGCGTACTGCGAGGCCCACACGGTCTGTGTGCTCGTGGGGTCGGAGACGCCCAGCACCTGCCCGTAGGAGGCCATCAGGCCCAGGACCGCTGCGGCAGGGTAGATGTTGCCCGAGATGAGCACGCCTGCCACGCCCGCGCCCAGGCCGAAGATGTTCATCGGTCCGCGGTACAGGCTCAGCGGGACCATCAGCGCGAAGACCAGGACGAACAGCCAGGGGTTGCTCGGGCTGACCGCGGTGACGACCGGGCTGAGCGCGGTGACCGCGCCGGGCAGGCCCACTGCTGCCAGGAGCATGCCGATCGCGATGAACAGCACGATCGGCGGGGCCGCCACGTCGAAGGCCTGGTAGAGGGTGCGCAGCGCTGTGGCGGTCATCTCCCGCCAGGGGACGGCGGTGAACAGGGCGAAGACCACACCGGCCAGCAGCGACGGGATGATGGGGATCTCGAACCCCAGCGCCAGCACGATCGGCACGAGCGGAGTGACCAGCGCGTACCAGGGGGCGTCACCGCGACGGCGTCGGCGCTCGGCCGCCTTCTCCCGTCGGCTGACGGGCTGGTCCGCGCCGCCGCCTCCTGCCGAAGCTGGAACGCGTACCGCCCAGGTGTGCCGGGCACCCTTGCGGCGCATCTCGATCAGGATGTAGGCCAGGCCTCCGGCCAGGGCGATCGGGAACAGACGCAGCTGGAAGTACTGGACGGTGGAGACCGGAACACCGATGGCGTCGGAGAGGAACTGCCAGTTGATCAGCTCCAGCGGCACGCCGGCGGTGATACCCACCAGCACGGTCCCGGCCGCGACGGTGGGGGTGACCCCGACCGCGATCATCGCCGGGATGCCCACCACCCCGGCGAGCATCGCGGCGGGGGCGGAACCGGTGATGCTGCCGCACAGGATCGCGATGAAGAAGACCCCGACGGCCACGACCGAGGGGCGTTCGCCGCCGAACTCCACGATCTTGCGGACCAGGGTGGAGGCGATGCCGGTCTCGGACATCAGGGTGCCGAGCCAACTGCCCAGGAGGATGGCGATCATGGTCGCCGACAGTCGCGGGGCGCCCTCTTGCAGGACGGTCCCGACCACGCTGTCCTCCTCCCCGGTGAGCGGCGCTCCGGCGATCAGCGCGATGGCCACGGACAGCAGGACGAGGGCGAATGCGGTGGGCAGGCGGCGGGTCAGCATCAGGCCGACACCCACCGCCATGGCGAGCAGGATTCCGAAGGCGGTCACGGGCGGTCTCCGGGGGTGGTGCGGGAGCCCGACCCCGGTGGGTGCGGACTCCGGTGGGTGAGGGCCGCGGCGATGGCCGCGGTGAGCGCCAGCGGGCTGCGGCGCAGCGAGCAGCGGCGGTGGGCGTAGGCGTGCGCGGTGATCTCGTCGGCGCCGACCACGTGGCCGCGCAGGCGCAGCGGGCCGAAGCGCAGGGCTGTGTGGTCGATCCTGCGGCGCAGCTCCCGGCCGAGTTCGCCGTGCAGCATGCGGTGGGCCTCCTCGTGGGCGAGTGCGGCCTGCCGTACGGTGTCGCGGGTGTAGTCCTCGCTCCACCCCGCGGCCCGGGCGACGCGTTGGGCGAAGGTGAGGGCGTCGGTGTAGACGACCACCTGGGAGCGGGCTCCTCGGTGGAGGTACTCGGCCAGCAGGACCTCGCGGGAGCTGACTCCGCCCCGCTCCCTCTCGGTGATCCGCGGTTCAGGCGGGGCCCAGGTGCCGCCGCGGGAGTCGGCCATCGCGCGGCCGAACTCCAGGGCGGTGGCGGCCCAGCCGCGGAGCTGTTCGCGGTCGCGTCCGCCGTGCGTGGGGGTGAGGGAGAGCAGGTCGGCCGCCAGCTCCTCCTCGCTCTGGTCGGCGATGCGCGCGTAGCGTTCCCGCAGACTGCCCCTGTGCGGTGGTGTGGGTGGCGTCGGGGTGTTCATCGGCGCCGCTCCATGAGGACGACGACCTTCTCCTCCGGGCCGCGTCGGGCGATCTCCGTCGCGGCCAGCGCCAGCAGGTGTCCGGAGTCCATCACCCCGGACAGGTCGGCCAGCTTGGGGCCGAGCAGCAGCCACACCGCGGGCGGCACGGCGCCGCCGTCGCCGTAGACGGTGCGTTCGGCCACCAGGTCCTTGAGCCCGCCCTCGGCCTGACCGGCGACGAGGGTGTCCACCTCGGCGTCGGAGCTGTGCAGGCGCACCACCCCTTCGGAGTCGACCACGCGCACGTGGGTGCGTTCCCGGCCGAAGCGGCCGAACGGGCCACCGGGGCGACGGACCAGGCCCAGGACCCGGTACTGGTCGGTGGCGGCGTACTCGGTGAGCTCCTCGGGACGCGCGTCCAGGCTGGCGGCGACGGCGGCGCGGGTGGCGGCCTCGCCTGCCACCGAGGAGCGGTCCTTGGTGCGTAGTTCGGTGGCGCCGGTGGCCACGGCGGTGACCAGGTTGCGCTGGGGGTCGACGGTGACGTCCACCTCGATGGCGCTCGGGTCGGCGCCCTGGTCCAGGACGGCCTGCTCGGCCTCGGCCCGTACCGCCAGGACGTCGGCGTGGGTGGCGCCGGGGATGATGCGCTCCACCGATTCGCGGACCAGTGCCAGGGCCACCCCCAGCGGGCTGATGACCTCGCTGTGCGCGGCGATGCGTGCGTTCAGTCTCATGCGTTCGCCCAGGTAGGGGGTGACGGTGGCCGCACCTCCGCCACCGCCGACCATCGAGCACACGTCGCGGTCCAGGCCGTAGTCGTCCACGAGGGCGTCCACGACCTCGGACACGCGGTCGGTCGCCCGGTGCAGGACCTGGCGGGCAGCGCCCTCGACATCCGTGCCCAGGGCCTCGGCCAGCGGTTCCAGGGCAGTACGGGCGGTGGCGGACTCGGCACGCGCGTAGTCGCCCTCGGGGACCAGTCCGGCGGCGTTGGCGGCGCAGGTGACGGTCAGCGCGAACCGGCCTCCGTCGCTCTCCAGGACCGCGTAGTCGGCCGGATCGCCCTCCAGGGGCCTGATCGTGACGAGGCGCGCGCCCTCCAGCTCGGCGGGCTCGGCGAAACACGCGTAGGGCAGGCCGGAGATGTGGGCGCTGCGCGGGCCCACGTCGATCAGGGAGGCCCCGGCGGGCCCGGTACCGCTGATCCGGATCAGGGAGCCGCCGCCGATCCCGACGGTGCGCACGTCCAGGGCGGAGAGGTAGGTCTCCTTGCCGCCCAGTTCGGTGTGGCGGATCTGGACGCGACCGCGCCGGATGACGCTGATGTCGGTGGATGTGCCGCCGGTCTCCAGGAAGACGCCCTCGCTGACCTTCTCGCCCATGAGCGCCCCGGCGACCCCGGCCGCGGGGCCGGACAGGACCGTGAGCAGGGGGCGGTGACGCATCTCCGGAAGCGACATCACGCCGCCGTCGCACCGCATCACCATCAGCGGGGCGCTCACCCCTGCCCTGAGGATGCTGCTCTCGACGAGGTCGGCGGTCAGGAGCATACGGGGCATCACCCCGGCGTTGAGCGCCGCCGTGCGGGCCCGTTTGCCCAGGCCGTAGAGCTGGGTGATCTCGTGGGTGGCGGTGGCGGGCAGGTGGCGGCTGGCGGCGGCCTCCAGGACGGCGCGTTCGCCCCGGGGGTCGTCGACGCTGAAGGGCTCGACCGCCACGATCACCTCCGCGCCCTCGGCGATGACCGCGTCGACGCTGGCCAGCGCGGCCTCCGAGCTCTCGGGTTCGCGCAGGGCGGCGTACCGGACCGGCAGAGCATGGCCGGAGTCGAGCCGCAGCTTGCCCAGGGAGCGCAGACGCCGGTTGGCCAGGGCGTCGAACCCGGTGCCCACCCCCACGATCCCGATGGTGGCGACGTCGCCCTCCAACAGGGCGTTGGTGGCCTGGGTGGTGCCGTGCGCGAGGAAGCCGACGTCGTCGGCGCTCACACCGATGTCGTCGAGCAGCCGTTCCAGGGCGGTCATGATGCCGTCGGCGACGCCGTCGGCGTGGTCGTGGCTGGTGGGTACCTTGACCTGCCCCAGGAGGGCGTAGGTGGTGGCGCTGACGGCGACGGCGTCGGTGAAGGTTCCGCCGACGTCGATGCCGACGCGTACGGGGTCGCGGGCCGGGGGTGGTGTCGGGTCGCTCATGGGGGGCCTGTCTGTGCGGTGGTGCCTGGGGGGTTCAGCGTCCGCTGACGTCAGTAGCCGCGGACGTCGGGCCAGCTGCGCTCCACGCCGGTGCGGTCCAGCAGCGCGGTGAAGTCCCGGAGGAGGTCGGTCTTGTCGTGCACGGCGTGCGGCGTGGTGTCGTGGTCCAGGGCGAAGGCGGCCAGGCGCCCGGCCGCCTCGCCGACGTTCCACTCCACGGGGTGCAGACGGAAGCAGCCGTTGGTGATGTGGGTGGTGCCGATGTTCTTGGCGGCGGGCAGGAGGTTGGTCGCGCGTTCGGTCAGGAGCGCTCCCATGGGGATCTCGAAGGGCACGCTGGCGATGTCCACGTAGTTGTCGCCGCCCGTGGAGGGATGCAGGTCGATGCGGTAGCTGCCCACCCCCACCGAGTCGTGGCGCCGCACGATGCCGTGCGGTCCGCGCAGGTCCAGGGAGACGTCGTGCTCGGTGACCGTGGTGACGGCCCTGATCCGCCGGGACTCGCGCACGTAGGCCGCCTTGGCCAGTCCGTGCGGCGCGCCGGTGACGTCGGGGCGGGGTCGGAGCCCGGGGAAGCCGGTGCCACCGTCCGCCCGGGGAGCCTCCGTCTGGAGCCAGTACAGGACCGACAGCGAGAGCTGGCGGGCCTCCTCGTGGGCCCGGCGCACGGTGTCGGCGTCCACCACCCCCTCGATCTCCAGGGCGGGCAGGAGCCAGTAGTCGTTCAGCGGCCAGTTGGCCAGGGTGATGTCGGATTCGAAGGCGCCGGGCGTGTGCAGCCCCCGGGCCAGGATCCTGCGGAACCCCCACAGTTCCTTGTCCCCGGCGTCGGCGCTCTGGTCGGCGTCGATCGCGAGCGGATCCGTCCCCGGGTTGGGTACGAAGGTCCGGGCGACCGGTTCCAGGGTGCGGGGGTCGGGCGCGGAGAAGCCCACCAGCGGCCCGGGCCAGAAGTCCGGCCGGTAGGAGCGCCAGAAGTCGTACATGGCCGGGCGCTCGATGGTGTGGTCCTCACCCTCGTGGTGCGACACCGCGAAGCAGTAGGTGATGCCCTGGAGGTTGGCGGGATCGGCGGTCTCGGGTGCGTGCGGCTCGCCGTGCTCCGAGCGGGCCTCGGCCCCGGTGACGTGCGCGATCCCGGCCATCGGCAGCAGGTCCCCGTCCTCGGTGGCGTCCAGGACGTAGGCGGCCTCGACGGTGTGCCGCCCGCCCTCGTGGTCCTCCAGGACCACCGACCGGACGTGGTCGCCGTCAGCACTGACCTCCACCGGGCGGTGGCGGAGCAGGACGGTGACGCGCCCCGCCGAGCGGTGTGGGGCCAGCATCTCCTCAAGTACGGCCAGGGCCACGCGGGGCTCGTGGCAGAGCTTGCTCACCCGGCCCGCGCCGGGGTTCAGATCGCGTTCGGCTGCGGCCTCCGCGCGCAGGGGGTACACGCGCCGGTAGTGGTCGCGGATCCCCTCCCGCAGGCGTCGGTAGGAGGCCGTGCACCCGAACCGCTCGATCCACGGGTGCTCGTCGGGGGGCACGGCCTGGGAGGTGAGCTGGCCGCCGATCCAGTCGGTCGGCTCGGTGAGCACCACGCGGCGGCCGGAGTCGGCGGCGGCCAGGGCCGCGGCGACCCCGCCCAGTCCGGCGCCGACCACGAGGATCTCGGTACTGCTGCGGGTCATGTCAGTCCTTTCGGGGGTGGGTCATCGGGGGCCGGGCGAGGGTGGCGCCCTCGACCGGTTCGCAGGGCAGGAGTCGCCGGGTGGGCCCGGAGCGGTCACCCTCGATCAGGCGCAGGAGCAGGCGGACCGCGTCACGTCCCATCGCGCGCATCGGTACGACGAAGCCACCGAAGTCCGCCCCTCCTCCCGGGGCAGTGCCCCGGGTTCCGGTGGGCGCGCCGAGCAGGGCCAGGGAGAGGTCCTCGGGGCAGCGCAGTCCCGCGCGGTCGACGGCGGCGCCCAGCCCGTCCAGGGCGGCCCCGGTGTCGGTCTGCTCGACCACCACCGCGGTGACGCCCGCCGCGCGCCATTCCCGCAGCAGGGTGTCCAGGTCGCTGCCGTCAGTGCGCACCACCAGGTCGGCGGTGTCCAGCCCTGCCTCCCGGGCCCCCTTCAGGACCCCCTCCTCGCGGTCCGTCGACGCCGGGGCCTGGTCGTGTTCGCGCAGGTAGCGCAGGGTGCGGTGGCCCAGGGCGGCGAGCCGGGCCACCACCCCGGCCGAGGCCGACACGTAGTCCGCCCCGACGTAGGGCACGCCGGGTTCGTCGCGGCGGCCGATGTAGACGAAGGGGAATCCGTCCTCGACCAGTCGCCGAACGGGTTCCTCCGGCACGTGCCGACCGAAGAACAGACAGCCGTCGGCCACCCGGACGCGACGGACGGCTGCGGGGTCGTCGGCGCGCTCGGCGGCACGGGCCGACCCGGTGAACAGGATCAGGTCCTGTCCCTGGGCTGCGGCCTCCTCCTCCACCCCGACCAGGATCGGGTAGTAGGAGTGCGCCACGTCCGTGGGGAAGGTCGAGCTGAAGGTGTACAGGCCGAGCATGGCGTTGGTGGCCGAGGCCAGCCGGGTGGCGACGGGGTCGGGCACGTACCCGAGCTCCTCGGCCGCGTCCAGGACGCTCTGCCGTGTGGGCCTGGCCAGGGCCATGCCGGCGGGTGTGCCGCGCAGGACCAGGGAGACGGTGGCCTGGGAGACACCCGCCAGCCTGGCGATGTCGGACTGGCGGGGTCTGCGCCGTCCGGTCGGCCTGGGATGGTTCACCTGTCACTCCTCCGAGGGGACGTGCTAATGCGCATTAGTCCATGACTGTGAGCTGGCACATGCTCGGTGTCAAGGGGAGGAACGCCGATTTCCGGGAGGTGACCGCAGGGTTTCACTAATACGTATTAGGCCCTTGACCGGCGTATCGGCGCTGGTGAACACTCGGGGCCCTGGAGCGCGTCCCCCGACCCCCGCTCCGGAAGGGATCCGTCATGCCCGACGCCCGCGCGAACCCTGAGAACCAGCCCCCGCCACGCCCGTCGTCCGCCAGTGGCCGCGTCGACCGCCGCACGGCGCTGCTCGGGACCGGCGCCGCCGCCCTCCTCGCCACGGGGGCGGTCCCGGTGACCACGGCCCACGCCTCGACCACCGCCGCCGACGTCCTGCCCCCGTTCACGTTCCTGCGCGAGGCGCTGGACACCTCGTCGCTGGCCTACAACCCGACCGGTGAGCTGATCTTCCCCTGCGTCCGGGGGACCGGCGGACGTCTGCCCGACGCCCCCGGCCGCTTCCTGCTCTACTACGCCCCGCACGAGAACCCCGGCGGCCTCTGCCTCGCCTACGGCGACGACCTGGAGGGCCCCTTCACCGAACACCCGGGCAACCCGATCGTCTCCAACGTGTGGGAGCCGCACTACAGGGTCAGCCACGTGTCCTCACCCCACGCGCTGTGGAACGCCGAACACCGGGAGATGTGGCTGTACTTCCACGGGGAGAACCACACCACCCGCCTGGCCCGTTCGAGCGACGGCGTGAACTTCTCCTACGAGGGCGAGGTCCTGACCACGAGCATGGTCCCGGGCACCACCGAGGCCTCCTACGCGCGCGTCTTCGACCACCCCCTGCCCGACCGGGGCGCGCGCTACGTCATGGTGTTCATGCGCAACAGCACCGGGGACAACCGGTCCATCGGCTGGGGGTGGTCGGCGGACGGCATCACGTTCGACTTCGACCCCGAACCGCTGGTCAGCCACGCCGACGTCGGGCTTGCCAACCTGTCCGGCCCGCACCTGGTCATCAGGGGCGGCAGCACCTACGTCGTCTACCACACCGACCGGGGCGACATCCGGATGACGGAGGTGGGCCGGGACTTCGGGACGCGCCGCCACATGGGCGTGGTGCACACCCCGCTGTCCGGTCCGCCGGACTCGGGGCGCTCGGCCGCGCCCTCCTACGCGATCGACGGCGGCAGGGAGTACATGTTCTACGAGGCGGGGCACCGCCTCGGGGCGACCATCGCCATCGCGCGCTCGGGGTGAGGATCCCGACGTGACGGGGGACCGGCCCCGCGCCACGGGGCCGGTCCCCGGCTCGCGTTCCCCAGCTCCCGGTCCCCGGCTCAGACCGGGGCGCCGCTGCGCTCCCCGCTGATGTTGCGCACCCGGTGGAAGACCGGACGCGTGGGGGAGAGCGCCGAGCACGTGCTGGGGCACTCCGTGCCCTCCTCGGTCTCCACCTCGACCGAGTACAGGCCGCCGTCGTGGCCCAGGGTGATCCGGGCGCCCGTCTCGGTCGCCTCCTCGGTGAGGTGGGTGAGCGCGTCGACGCCCACGGGGAATCCGAGACGCGCGCGCAGCGCGGCCTCGGCGGCCTGAGCGGGGGAGGAGTCGGTGCAGCGGCCCCGGTAGTTCTCGGGCAGGACCAGCCCGCGCTCGAAGGCGGCGACCGTGTCCTGGGCCCCCTCCGGGGTCAGCCGACCGAAGTAGACACCCTGGGGCAGGGCCACGAGGTTGGCGGCGAAGCGGTCACCGCCCACGTGGGTGGTCTCCCAGACCTCGGCCTCCCCACCGGCCAGGGCGGCGGCGACCGGGCGGCCCAGCATCGCGCAGCAGGGATCCTTCTTGGCGTGGGTGCAGACCAGGTAGAGGGAGTGGTCCACGGGGCGGCCGAACGTGGGCGGTTCGGGGCGTTCGGCCGCGGTGACGTCGATGGCCAGGAGCTCCGCGAGGTCGTGGAAGTCCACCCTGCGCACCCAGGGGTGGGTGCGGCTGGTGTGGACGAGGTAGGCGCGCAGCGGGCGGCCGGTACGGGCGCGGTCCCGGACGCCGGGGCGTTTGATGAGCTGGGGGCGGACGTCGCGCCCGGCGATGCGTCGCGAGAGCTCCGAGACGACTTCCCTGTCCAGGCCCTCACTGGCCAAGGCCGGGTGGCGCCAGGGTCCGTCGTGCTCGATCAACAGCCATCCGCCGGTACGGCCGGCGGTGCCCGCGATCTGCTCGTCGGTGTAGCGGGCCAGGGCCGAACAGCCTCGTCGGCCGTCCGGGGCGGTGGGTAGCCGCACGGGTCCACGTCCAATCGGATGGTGCTCACTGCTGCGCGCACACAGGGTCCGCGTCAGGGGAGCGCCCCGCCGTGTGGCTGTTTGGTTAGGCTACCCTATCCTGCCCTGCGCCCGTGGTCGGGGTGGGTGTCGTCGCCAGCACCTTCGCCCACTTCGCCCTCCGCACCCTCGCGTCCGCCCGTATCCCTCGCCCCGTCTCCCGCTCCGCATGAGGAGAGGCGCGCGGGAATCGGAGGTTCCGGGCTCCGAAGGGGCCCTGGTCCGGTGTGTCCGTCCGATCCCGTGCTGTTCCCGTGTCCCCCTGCGTGGCGGGCGCATTGACCCCGTGACGCGGAACACCTATGTTCACGTTCAGAACACATGTTCGGTATGCGAGCGAACTCGGAAGGTCGTGCCCTTCGCAGTTGGAGCCGCGATGCGCCCCGGCCCGGTCGTGGACCCCATCCACCCCGGCGTCGAACAGGGCGACCCCGACGAGGTCCGCCCCATCCGAGCCGAGCACTCCGAGCTCTCCCCCGACCTCACCGCCGCCCGAACCCGAAATCCGTAGGGAGTACCACCGTGAGCCTGCTCGTCGCCGAGGACCACACGTCCGCCGTCTTCACCGGGGCGTGGACCCCGGCCAGGGGCGGGGACGCCGAGGTCGTCTCACCCTCCACCGGCACCGTGCTGGGCCGCACCGGCCTCGCCGACGTGGATGACGTCCGGGAAGCCGCCGCGCGCGCCGCCCGAGCCCAGGCCGACTGGGCCACCACCTCCTACGAGCGTCGCGCCGCCGCCCTGCGCCGCGCGGGTGACCTGCTGGAGGCCCACAAGGAGGAGATCACCGGCTGGCTGCGCCGCGAGGGCGGGGCCGCCGCCGGGATGGCCGGGTTCCAGGTGCACGTCGCCTCGGGTGAGTGCTTCGAGGCGGCCGCACTGGCCTCCCAACCGCACGGCGAGATCCTGCGCACCGCCAAGCCCCGCCTCAGCTTCTCCCGCCAGGTCCCCGCGGGCGTGGTCGGAGTCATCGCCCCCTTCAACGTCCCGCTCATCCTGGGTGTCCGATCGGTCGCCCCGGCACTGGCCCTGGGCAACGCCGTCATCCTCAAACCCGACCCGCGCACCGCGATCTGCGGCGGCGCCGTCCTGGCCGAGGTCTTCCGCCGCGCGGGCGTCCCCGAGGGCGTGTTCCAGGTCCTGCCGGGCGGGGCCAGCGCCGGAGAGGCCCTGGTCGCCGACCCCCACGTGCGCGTCATCTCCTTCACCGGCTCCACTCCGGCCGGACGCAGAGTGGGCGAGGCGGCGGCCCGCCACCTCAAGCGCGTCCACCTGGAACTGGGCGGCAACTCCCCGCTGGTCGTCCTCGACGACGCCGACGTGGAGCAGGCCGCGTCCATCGGCGCGTGGGGGTCCTTCCTGCACCAGGGGCAGATCTGCATGACCACCGGCCGCCACCTGGTGCACGAGTCGATCGCCGACGCCTACGTGGAGCGTCTCGCGGCCAGGGCCGACGCCCTGGTCGTGGGCAGTACCGAGGTGGACGGCGCGGCGTTGGGACCCGTGATCGACTCCGCCCAGCGCGACAGGATCCACCACCTGGTCACCGGCAGCGTCGAGGCCGGGGCCCGACTGCGTGCGGGCGGCACCTACCAGGACCTGTACTACCGGCCCACCGTCCTGGACCGGGTGGGTCCGGACACCCCCGCCTACGCGGAGGAGGTGTTCGGCCCGGTCGCCCCGGTGGTGCGCTTCTCCACGGTGGACGAACTGGTGGGACTGGCCACCGCCACCGAGTACGGCCTGTCCCTGGGGGTGGTCACCACCAACCCGATGCGCGGCATGGAGATCGCCGACCGCATCCCCAGCGGAATCGTGCATATCAACGACCAGACCGTCGACGACGAGGCGGTGGCGCCCTTCGGCGGGGTCGGGTTCTCCGGCACGGGAGCGCGCTTCGGCGGTACCAGAGCCAATCTGGAGGCCTTCACCGAGACCCAGTGGATCACCATGCGGGCCGACCCCGCCCGCCACCCGTTCTAGGCCGAGATCCCGCCGTCGCTGTGCAGGAGCTGGCCGTTGACCCAGCCGCCCTGCGGTGAACACAGGAAGTCGACCAGGTGCGCGGTGTCGCGCGGGGTGCCAAGGCGCCCCAACGGGGTGTGGGCGGCGCACTCCTCGCGCACCCGGTCGGGCATCCACCCGGTGTCCACCGGTCCCGGATTGACCACGTTGGCCGTCACCCCGAGCGAGGCGAGTTCGCGCGCCGAGGCCAGCACGATCCGGTCCAAAGCGCCCTTGCTCGCCCCGTAGGGGAGGTTGTGCACCACGTGGTCGCTGGTCAGGGCGATGATCCGGCCACTGCCGTGCTCGTCGCGAAACCGCCGCCCGAACTCGCGCACCAGCAGCCAGGAGGCGCGGGCGTTCACCGCGAAGTGGCGGTCGAAGCTCTCCACGGTGGTGTCGAGCAACCCCGAGTCCACCGATTCGCAGTGGCACATCACCAGTGCGCGTACCGGTCCCAGTCGTCGTTCGACCTCGTCGAGGACGTGCGCGGGCGTCTCGGGGTCGGAGAGGTCGGCCTCGACCGCGACCGTGGCCGCCCCGAGCGCGGAGAGGTCGGCGTCGACCGTGTCGGTGGCGCCGCTCTCCACACCCCAGGGCATGCGGTCGTCGTAGGGGGTCCACTGGGTGCGGGCCACGTCCCAGCCGGAGGCGGCCAGACGCCGGGCGATGGCCGCGCCGATGCCCACGGTGCGGCCCACCCCGGTGACCAGGGCGACGGGACGGGCGGCGGGCGGGGCGGTGGCCTCGGCGGGGCTGCGGTGCACGTTCATGCTGCCCCATCCTGGGCCCGGAACGACGCCCCCACAAAGGGTTTTCGCCGTGCCTTCAGGGGTGGCGGCGCCGTCATCCCGTGAGATCGGGGATGACCCTCGGGCCCACCCGCCGCACGTAGTCGCGGAACGACGCCACCGCAGGGGGTTCGTACCCTCCGCCGGATCCCTCCTCGGGCCAGACCACCCCCACCGGCCGTTCGGCCTGCCCGTCCCGGATCGCCAGCTCCACGGTCCCGCCCAACGCCCCCTTCGGCCGCGCGGGCAGCACGGACACTCCCAGTCCCGCGGCCACCAGCCCCCTGGCCGTCGCGATGTCGTCGGCCTCGAAGGCCACCCTGGGCGTGAACCCCGCCCGGTCACCGAGCCGGTCCGTCAGGTGCCGCACACCGCGCCCCGGCTTGAGCAGGATGAACTCGTCGCGCACGTCGGCCAGGGACACGTCCCCGGCACCCGCCAACACATGGTGCTCGGGCACCACCAACCGCAGGTACTGCGTGTGCAGCACTGCCGAGGCCAGCCCCGGACCCGACGGCAACGGTGAGGTCAGCGCCAGGTCCGCGCCGCCGGAGGCCACCCGGCGCAACGACTCCGCCCACGCCTCCTGGGTCAGGGTGAACCGCACGCCCGGATGCTCGGCGCGATACCCCCGCAACAGCACGGGCACCACCTCCACCCCCAACGTGGGCAGGAAGGTCAGCGCCACCCGCCCCTCCTCGGCGCCCGTGAGTTCGGCCACTCCCTGCCGTAGATCGTCCAGTGCTCGCTCCACGTGCGGCAACAGCAACCGACCGGCGCGCGTCAACCGGACGCCCCGCCCCGTGCGCTCCACCAGAGCGATCCCCAACTCCTCCTGCAAGCGGGCCAAAGCCCTGCTCAGCGTGGGCTGGGGCATGTTCAGCGCCTCGGCCGCGTGGGTGATGTGCTCGGTCCGGGCGATCGCCGCGACCATCCGCAAACGGGGCGCCAGGGTTCGGGTCAGCGCGTCCACATCCGGGTCATTCATACACATCAGTATGCAACAACGTGAAAGCATGCATTGGACGTATGAAAGCGGCCTTCCTAGCGTTGAAGCATGACCGTGACCAGTTCCCCCACGAACCTCGACCCGCGCCCCCGCGCGGGCACGGCCGCCTACCGGCGCACGGTCATCGCCCTCGTGGCGGCCGCCGTGGCGACCTTCGCCCAACTGTGGTCGGTCCAACCGATCCTGCCCGCCATCGCCGACGGCTTCGGCACCTCCGCCGGGCAGACCGCCCTCGCCGTCTCGCTGTCCACCGGAGGCCTGGCCGGGTTCACCCTGATCTGGAGCGGCGTCGCCGACCGCGTCGGCCGCGCCCGCGTCATCGTGCTCTCCCTGCTGCTGGCCACCATCCTGGGCGCCGTCGTGCCCTTCTCCACCGACATCTGGATGCTGCTGCTCCTGCGCACCCTCCAGGGCGCCGCCCTCGGCGGGGTCTCCGCGGCAGCCGTGGCCTACCTCGCCGAAGAGATCCACCCGCGCGACGCACCGAGGGCCACCGGCCTGTACATCGCAGGGAATCCGCTCGGCGGTATGGGCGGCCGCCTGCTCGCCGGGTTCGCCGCCGAACACGGCGGCTGGCAGTGGGGGATCGCCGCGAACACCCTCCTCGGCCTGGCAGCCCTCCTGGTGTTCGTCCTGGTCCTGCCGCGCGGACAGTCCGGTCCGCGCGCCCGTCCCACAGGCACCGGCGACCGCTTGGGGGGACGCCTCAAGGCGGCCCTGACCACGCGGGGACTGATCCCCATGTACGCCCAGGCGCTCCTGCTCATGGGCGCGTTCATGGCCGTGTACAACGTCCTCGGCTTCCGCCTCACGGACCAGCCCTTCGGCCTGTCCCAGGCGGTCGCGTCCCTGCTCTTCCTGTCCTACACGGCCGGGATGCTCGGCTCGGGCATGGCGGGCTCGGCCACCCAGCGCTGGGGCAGGTACGGGGTCCTGACCACGGCCACCCTGATGCTCCTGCTCGGCCTGGGCGGGCTCTTCACCACCTCGGTGCTCCTGCTGCTGGTGGCCCTGCTCGTGCTGACCTTCGCGTTCTTCTGCGCCCACGCGACGGCCTCCGCCTGGGTGGGCTCGCACGCGGTCGCGGGGCGTGCTCAGGCGGCGGCCGTCTACACCCTCGCCTACTACCTGGGCGCCAGCCTTTTCGGCTGGCTCGGCGGAGTGGTCTACGACGCGGTCGGTTGGAACGGCACCGTGACGCTGGCCCTGACCCTCACCGCCCTCGCGGGGCTGATCGGCCTGCGCCTGCGCCGCCTGTCCACCCCCGACCCCGTCTGAGTGCCCCGCACGGCCCGGACGTCCGAACGCGTCCGGTGGGCGAAGAGCGCCATGCCCGACACCGGTACCAGGACGAACGACTCACGGAGGCGTTCGCCGATCTCCCCACCGGCCAGTCCGCGTGTTCGAGCCGTGCCCCGCAACCAGCCACCCGGACGGCCGACAGGCGCGCGCCGACACGGGCTCCCTCAGCTCAGCGGGCGCACCGTGAGGCACTGCTCGGCGGTCCCGACCTCGCCGAGCCGGTCGTGCAGCACCGTGCTGGTCAGCCCCAGACCCTCGGGCCCGAACACCACCCGGGTGTCCAGCCCCACCCAGGGGCCCTCCGGTCGGCGGTGCAGGTGCACGGTCAGGTCCACGTTCGGGAACATCCACTCCGTCGGCGCCTGTCGCACGGCGACGCCGTTGGCGGTGTCCACCAAGGCGACGTAGGAGGCCACCGGACCGGTCTGTTCGCCTTGGACCAGCTCCACGCCGGTCGTGAGCCAGGCCGTGCCGCGGCCTCGTCCGGGTTCGCCGACGGGTCGCACGTCCAGCGAGGCGATGTAGCCGCCCGGCCAGAGCGAGCTCATCTGGCGCTGCTTGAGTCCCTCCGGGGCCGGCAGCGGACCGGCGGCGCCGCCCGCGACCTCGCTGGTGTCTCCCGGGGCCAGGAGCCAGGCCCGGGCCCGCACCACCATGCGGTCCTCGGCGAAGACGCGGGCCTCCACCAGTTCGATGGTGCGCCCGGGGCGGAGGGTCTCCACCTCAACGCGGCACTCGACCATCGGGAGTCGGCCCAGGATGTCGAAGGAGATCCGCGAGAGCAGCAGCCCCCTCCCGGCGGAGTGGGACTCGATCACGTGGGCGATCAGCCCGCCCAGGGGGCTGAAGTGCTGTTCGGCCGTGTTCCAGGCGCCACTGACGTGTTCGGTGGGCAGGTATCGGTCGGTGCCGGCCCGGACGAAGTACGCGTTCTGGCCCAAGGTGCCCTCCTGTCCGACGGTTTCGTGCCTCCAGCATCATCCACCACCGTTCGAACCGTCCCGCCGCCGGAGGCCGCCGATTGGGGCCAGTGGTGCCCCTGGGAAAAGTGGTGCTTGTAACCTTTTTGGTAGGAAAAGTGGTTTTCGTGGTACGTTCCTGCTGGTCATGAGTTCCAGCGACAAGCCCCGGCTGGCTGGACGGCAACCCTCCGCTGCGGTGGGGTGCCCCGGGTGAGGACACGGTCCTCGGAGCATCGGCGCTCCGACGGCAAGCGCAGGAGTCCCTCCTCCACTCGCCCCGCCGTGTACCTCGATCCCGAAACGGTGAAAGGAAGAACGATGCGAGTACCCCGAGGACTGGGACTCCCTCTCCACGCCGCGGGCGGCGCCCTGCTGCTCGTCGGTGCCACCGCCTGCGGCGGGATCGACACCTCCGCCCAGGACGGCTCCGGAGGCGGCGAGATCACCGTCACCGCGTTCGCCGGTCCCTGGGGCGAACTCTTCACCTCCTCCTTCGTCGAGCCCTTCGAGGAGGAGACCGGGATCAAGGTCAACGTGGTCACCGGCGCCGACGGCGAGTGGGTCACCCAGATGCGTGCCGCCGGGGGCGAGAATCCCCCCTTCGACCTGGTCGCGCTCACCTCGGAGACCTTCCACCAGGCCGTCACCAACGACCTCGTCCAGCCCCTGGACCCCGACGCCCTGGCGCACTGGTCCGAACTCGACCCGGTGCTGGTGGAGCAGTCCACCGTGGACGGTACCTCCTACGGGGCTCCCCTCACCACCGGCTCGGCCGGGCTGGTCTACCGCACCGACCTCGTCGAGGAACCCCCGCAGGACTGGGAGGACATCTTCGACGAGCAGTACTGCGGCCACGTGGCCCTGCCCCCGCTGACCTACAACATCGGCCTCCAGTTCTTCTCCGGCCTGGTGGCCTCCGAAGGCGGGGACCTGTCCGACCCCGCGGCCGTGGATCGCGCCTTCGAGCGCCTGGAGGAGCTCCAGGACTGCGTGTCCGCCTACCCCTCCGACGCCGGCAACGTCGGCACCGTGCTCCAGAACGGCGACGCCTGGATCGTCCCGTTCTGGGACGGGCGCGCGACCGCCATGGAGCAGGAGGGGCAGCCGATCGGCTTCACCTACCCCGAGTCCGGTGCTGTGGGCGCCCTGACCTCCTACTACGTGGCCGAGGGCACCCAGAACCGCGAGAACGTCTACGCGTTCCTCGACTACCTGACCTCCGCCGAACACCAGAAGCCGTTCGCCGAGGGCACCTTCTACGGCGGCGGCAACACCGGCATCGACCACTCCGCCGAGTTCGACGAGCGCATCAGCTACGGCACCGACGTCTACGAGGGCTTCACCTGGGTGGACTACGGCGCCGCCACACCCAACCTCAACGACTGGCAGCAGCGATGGAACGAGATCTTCCAGTGACCGACCCCCACGCCGAACACATCGTCGTCGAGTCGCTCACCACGGCCTACGGCGGGACACGGATCCTGGACATCGACCGGTTGGCGTTCCACCGGGGCCGGTTCCTGTCCATCCTCGGGCCCAGCGGCTGCGGCAAGACCACCCTGCTGCACGCCCTCGCCGGGTTCGTCGAGCCCGACGGCGGCTCCATCACGATCGACGGCCGCGACGTCACCGCGGTGCCTCCGCACCGCCGCGGCCTGGGCATGGTCTTCCAGAACTACGCCCTCTTCCCGCACATGTCGGTGGCCGACAACGTCGCCTACGGTCTCCGGGCGCGCCGTACGCCGCGTCCGGAGCGGGACCGGCGCGTGGCGGAGGCACTGGACCTGGTGGGCCTGGCCGCGTTCGCGCGGCGCCGCCCCCGGCAGCTGTCCGGCGGTCAACAGCAGCGGGTGGCCGTGGCCCGGGCACTGGCCACCCGGCCCGACGTCCTGCTTCTGGACGAGCCGCTGTCCAACCTCGACGCGCAGCTGCGCCGCGAGATGCGCGTCGACCTGCGGGCCCTCCAACAGCGGCTCGGCATCACCATGGTGTTCGTGACCCACGACCAGGAGGAGGCCATGTCGCTGTCGGACCACATCGTGGTCCTCAACGGCGGGCGCGTCGAGCAGGAGGGCACACCACAGGAGGTCTACGCGGCCCCGGTGAGCCGCTTCGTGGCCGAGTTCGTGGGCGCCGCGAACGTCATCGAGGGCGCCGCCGGGGACGAGGGCGTCCGCGTCGACGGGGCACTGGTCCGCACCGGCCTGGCGGAGCCGCCCACCGGCGAGGTGTCCCTGGCCCTTCGGCCGGAGCGCGTCCGTGTCTCCGGGGGAGAGGGACCCCTGGGGGCCGCCGGACACGGCGGCGCCTACGGCGAGGTGGTCCACCGGGCCTTCCTCGGCGACGGCTGGGAGACGCGGGTGCGGGTGGGGGAGTCCCTGTCCCTGGGAGCCCGTACCGACACCGAGCCCCCCGCCGTGGGGGCGCGCGTGACCGCGCACTGGGACGCCGAGAGCGTGATCCGGCTCCGCGACACGGGCGGCGCCTGATGAGGGCGACCCGGGAACGCCTGTCCGGTGTGGGGTTCGTACTGCCCGTGGCGGTGTTCCTGCTCCTGGTGTTCCTGGTGCCCCTGGTACGGGTGCTGTCGTTGAGCCTGCATCCGGTCGACGGGAGCGGCAACCCGCTCCCCGAGTTCTCACTCGTCCAGTACGAGCGGGTGTTCACCGAGACCTTCTTCTCCCAGGCGCTCGTGCGCAGCCTCCAGACCTCGTTCCTGGTCACCACGCTGTGCCTGGTGCTCGGCTACCCGGTCGCCTACGCCCTGTCCCGGACCCGCACGGGGTTGACGCGCACCCTGATGTTCGTCATCGTCCTCTCTCCGCTGCTCACCAGCGTCGTGGTGCGCAGCTACGGCTGGGTGGTGCTGCTCTCGGCCAACGGCGCGGTCAACCGCCTCCTCGTGGGAACGGGGATCACCGACCAGCCGCTGCCCCTGCTCACCAGCTACACGGCGGTCGTCGTCTCGGTGACCCACGTGCTGCTGCCCTTCGCGATCATTCCGCTCACCACCGCCCTGGGCAGTATCGACCCCCACCTGCGGCGTGCCTCGCAGAGCCTGGGAGCGGGCGCCGCCCGAACCTTCGCGCGGGTCACTCTGCCGCTGAGCCTGCCCGGCGTGGCCGCCGCGTGCATGGTGGTCTTCCCGCTGGCCATGGGCATCTACATCACCCCGCTCCTGGTGGGCGGCGCCAACCAGCCGCTGGCCGGACTGCGTGTCTACAGCCAGATCACCAGCGTCTACGACTACCCCGTCGCGGCCGCGCTCAGCCTGACCCTGTTGGCGCTGACCCTGGTGTGCGTCGCCGCCATGGGCGCCGGATTCCGCTTCTGGGAGAGGAGGCACGATGGCTGAGTCCACCGCCGCGCCCCGCGCGCGCCGACGCGGCTCCCCGGCCCGGATCGCGGGGCGGGCCGCGCTCGGCCTGCCCGTCGGACTGATCCTGTTCTTCCTGGCGGCCCCGCTGGTCGTGCTGGCCGTCAGCTCGCTCAACCCGACCGCCTCACTCCAGTTCCCGCCGCAGGGCGTGTCCCTGCGCTGGTACGCCTCCGTGCTGTCCTCACCGGACTGGGCGGTCTCGTTCCGCCTCAGCGGACTGCTGGTGCTCATGGTCGTGGCGACCACCACGGTGCTGGGCACGCTGGCCGCCTACGGACTCGCCCGCGGGACCTTCCCCGGGCGGCGGCTCGTGGAGGCCACCGCGCTCGCCCCCCTCATGGTCCCGGAGATCATCATCGCCCTGGGGCTCCTCTACTACTTCCAGGGGCTGGGACTGCTCAACAGCGTTCCGGGGCTGTGGCTGGCGCACTCCCTGGTCGCGCTCCCCTTCACCGTCCGCACCATCATGATCAGTGCCGCACGCCTGGACCCCGCCCTGGAACGCGCCGCCGCCACCCTGGGGGCCGGACCCGTCCGTGTCTTCCTCACCGTGACGCTGCCGCTCCTGCGCCCCGGAATCCTCGCCGGCGCGGTGTTCGCCGCGGTCACCTCGCTCGGGGAGGTCGCGGTGTCGGTCCTGATCTCGGGAGCCAACACCACCACCGTCCCGGTGCGCGTCTTCTCGGCGGTGAAGTTCGAACTCGACCCCTCGGTCGCCGCGGTCTCCACGCTGCTCATGCTCGCGAGCGTCGCGGTGATGGTGGTCGTCGACCGGATGACCCGACTCACGGAGGCAGTGTGAACGACGACGCGGCGACCGGAACCCGAACCGGCGCGGGGACCGACCCACCCCGGGGACCCCGGGTCGGCATCGACGTGGGCGGCACCTTCACCGACGTCGTGCTGACCCTCCCTGGCGGCGGCACCGCCCACCACAAGGAGCCGAGCACGCCCTCCGACCCCGCCCTGGCGGTGGCGCGCGGACTGAGCGCGGCCACCGCGGCCGCCGGGCTGTCCCCCTCCGACGTCGTGGACATCGCGCACGGGACCACCATCGGCCTCAACGCCATCATCCAGCGGCGCGGGGCCCGCATCGCGCTGATCGTCTCCCGGGGCCACCGCGACATCCTGGAGATCGGTCGCAGCCGGATGCCGTCCTCCTTCGACCTGCACGCCGCCAAGGAGGAACCACTCGTCCCGCGTGAACGCGTCATCGAGGTGGACGCCCGCCTGGACGCGAACGGGCGCGTCCTGCGCGACCCGGGCGACGCCGACCTCGCCCGCGCCGCCGAGGAACTCTCCGCCACCGGAGCCGACGCCGCCGCGGTGGTGGTGCTCCACGGACACACCGCGCCCGACTACGAGGCCGACCTCACCGCGCGCCTGGCCGCCCTGGCCCCCGACGTGCCGCTGGTGTCCTCCGCCGCGGTCTGGCCCGAGGTCCGCGAGTACGAACGCACACTCGTGGCCTGCATGAACGCCTACATCCAGCCCCTGATGAGCGGTTACTTCGACCGGCTCGAGGAACTCCTGGCCGACCTGGACGTGCGCGCCCCGATCTTCATCACCGCCTCCAACGGCGGCTCGCTCAGCCTGGCCTCGGCCAGGGCGCGGCCCATCGAGACGGTGCTGTCCGGCCCCGCGGCGGGGGTGACCGCGGCGGCCCGCCTGGCCCAGGCGGCCGGGACCACCGACGTCGTGACGTTCGACATGGGCGGAACCAGCAGCGACATCGCGGTCACCGTCGGGGGCGCGCCCGAGTTCGCCGTCAACACCACCATCGGGGGCATGCCGCTCATCCTGCCGGTGGTGGCGGTCGGCGCGATCGGCGCGGGCGGCGGCTCCGTGGTGCGGGTCGACGACTTCGGCCTGCTCAAGACCGGACCGGACAGCGCCGGAGCCGACCCCGGCCCCATCGCCTACGGTCGCGGTGGCCTGCGCCCCACCATCACGGACTGCTACCTGGTCACCGGAGTCATCGATCCCGAGGAGTTCCTGGGCGGGCGCATGGCGCTGGACCGGGACTCCGCCGAGGCCGCCCTGGCCGAACTCGCCCGCGCTCTCGACGGCGTCGAGGGGAACCGGACGGCCCGCGCCATCGCGGACGGCGCCCTGCGCATCGCCACCGCCGGGATGGCCGTGGAACTGCACAAGACCCTGGCCCGCCGGGGACTGGACCCCGCGGACTTCACGCTCGTGCCCTACGGCGGCGCCGGACCCACGCACGCGGCCCTCCTCGCGGAGGAGGTCGGCATCACCGACATCCTCGTGCCCGCCTCGGCCGCCACCCTGTGCGCCCTCGGCGCGGTCGGCGCGGACCTGCGCCGCGACTTCGCCCGGAGTCTGCGCCGACCCCTCGACCCCGAGTCCGCCGTCGCGGTCCGCTCCGTCCTCGACGACCTCGCCGAGCGGGCCCGATCCTGGCTCGCCGACCAGGGCGGCCACGAGGCCGGACCGGTCCGGCTGGAGGCCTCCGCCGACCTCAGCTACCTGGGGCAGGCCCACGAGCTGCGCGTCGCCCTGGGCGAGGGGGACGACCTCTCCGACCTGGACGCCGCCGTCCTGGCCGAGGCCCTGCACACCGAGCACGAGCGCCTCTACGGGTTCCGCGACACCGGCGCCGCGATCCGCGTGGGCACCGTCCGCCTCGCGGTCGTCGCCCCCCGCCCCGACCCGGGAGGCGACCGGGCCGTGGCCGCGACCGGTGCGGTCGAACCACGCGGCCACCGCACCGTCACCGTGCACGGCCGCGACGTGCGGGCCGCCGTCCACGACCGCGCCGCCCTCGGCTCCGGCCACAGCCTCGCCGGACCGGCCGTCATCGTCCAGGACGACAGCACCGTCCTCGTCCCACCCGGATGGTCGGCCCAGGTCGAACCGTCCGGTCACCTGCGCCTGAGGAGCCGATCATGAAACTCCCGCCGATCACCCTGGAGATCATCGGCAACAAGCTCACGGCCCTCGCCGAGGAGATGTGCCTGACGCTCCAGCGCACCAGCCGTTCCCTGTACGTCAAGGAGACCGCCGACTTCTGCTGCGCACTCGCGGGCCCCGACGGCCGCTTCTCCGCCTACCCGCGCGGCATCGGCGTCTCGGGCTTCGTCGGCCTCGACCTGACCGCCGCCATCGAGGCGGTCGGGCCGCTGGAGGACGGCGACGTCATCGTCACCAACGACCCCTACCGGTCCGGCGGCCTGGCCACGCACCTCACCGACATCCAGCTCATCCGCCCCTACTTCCACGACGGCGCGGTCATCGGCTACGGATGGGCGTTCATCCACTGCTCCGACATCGGCGGCCGTGTGCCCAGCAGTCTGTCGCCCACCAACCAGGAGATCTACCAGGAGGGACTCCAGATCCCCCCGGTCAAACTGGTCCGTGCGGGAGAGCCCGCCCGTGACGTGGCCGCGCTCCTGGCCGCCAACAGCCGGTCCCCGGAGGCCAACGAGGGCGACCTCCAGGCCATGCTGGCCGCGCTGCGCACCGGCGGCGAACGCCTGGCGGCGGTCGTGGACACACACGGGTCCGCCGACGTCCTGGCCGCCCACGGCGACCTCGTCGAGTACACCGCCCGGCGGGCGCGCGCGGCCCTGTCCCGTCTGCGCGAGGGCACCTACCGCTTCACCGACTACCTCGACGACGACGCGCTCACCCCGGTCCCCGTGCGAGTGAGCGTCGCGGTGACCGTCTCCGCCGACAGCCTGCACCTGGACTTCACCGGCTCCGACCCCCAGGTCGAGGCGGCCTTCAACATCGCCAGCCACGGCACCGCGCACGCGTGGATCACCACCCGGGTCCTGGCACTGATCTGCACCCTGGACCCGCGGGCCCCGCTCAACGCCGGGCTCATCGCCCCGGTCGGGGTCACCGCCCCCGAGGGCTCGGTCGTCAACGCGCTCCACCCGGCCGCCGTCGGCATCCGCCACGCCACCGCCTCCCGGGTCAACGACGCGCTCGGCGGGGCGCTGGCCCTGGCCGCGCCCGACGTCATGCCCGCGGCCAGCAGCGGCCTGGTCGTCCCGGTCGTGGTCGCCGAGCGGCACGCGGGGGGCCAGAACGTCCAGGTCCTCGAACCCATGGTGGGCGGCACCGGCGCTCGGGAGGGCGCCGACGGCGTGGACGGGCGCGACAGCGGTATCTCCAACCTGTCCAACAACCCCGTGGAGACCGTCGAGACCGAGATCGGCGTGGAGATCCTCCGCTACGGTCTGCGCCCCGACTCCGGCGGCGCGGGACGCTGGCGCGGCGGCAGCGGGCTGGAGCTTTCCTTCCGCGTCACCCGGGACGACTCGCGGCTGCTGGCCCGCGGACTGGAACGGCTCCGCTTCCGCCCCTGGGGACGCGAGGGCGGCGGCGCCGGAGCACCCGCCGAACTGGTCGTCGCCTCCGCCGAGGGCGTCGAGCGACGGGTGGGCAAGATCGACGTCCTGGCCCTGCGCCGGGGCGACACCGTGACGCTGCGCACCTCGGGTGCCGGAGGCTACGGCGACCCCTTCGAGCGACCCGAGTCCGAGGTCCTGCGCGACGTCGTGAGCGGTGTTGTCAGCCCCGGCGCCGCGGCCCGCGACTACGGGGTCGCGGTGACCGGCCAGGGCACCAGGGCCGCCGTGGACCCCGAGGGCACCGTCGAGTTGAGGGCCGCGGGAACCCCCGCGAACGGAGCCCACGTCCTTGGTCCCGAACGGGACCGGTGGGACGCCCTCTATGACGAGACCACCGCAGACCGGCTGATCGCGGCCCTGTTCCGCCTGCCCGCACCCGCCCGGCACGGGCGCCGCGTGCGCGTGCTCGGCGAGGCCCTGGACCTGCTGCCGGACGGCTTCCCCTCGGTCCCGGCCACGGACCGTGAGCTGACGGGCGCCCGCGCCGCTCTGCTGGACGCGGTGGCGGCCGTGGAGGACGACGCGGCCCGTGGCGAGGGAGAGCTGCCGTGACCGCAGTGGAGGGGGCGCGCGCCCGCGCCGTGCTCTCCCGCTACGGCTCGGGTGCACCCGGAACCGACCCCGCGGCGCTGGCCGACCTGTACAGGGACCTGCACGCCCACCCCGAACCGGGTTTCGGCGAGGAGCGGACCGCCGCCGTGGGCGCCGCCGCCCTGGCGGACGCGGGTTACCAGGTCACCACCGGCGTGGGCGGAACCGGCGTGGTGGGCGTGCTCCGCTCGGGCCCCGGTCCCACGGTGCTGATTCGCGCCGACATGGACGCCCTGCCGGTCCGCGAGCTGACGGGGCTGCCCTACGCCTCGCGTGTGGGCGCCCCCGGCGACCCCCGCACCCCCCTCATGCACGCCTGCGGGCACGACATGCACGTCACCTGCCTGGTCGGCGCGGCCTCCGTCCTGGCCGCCGCGCGGGGGAACTGGAGCGGGACGGTCATGGCCGTCCTCCAGCCCTCGGAGGAGAACGGGGCCGGGGCGCGGGCGATGCTCGACGACGACCTCTACCGCCGTTTCGGCACCCCGTCCGCGGTGTTCGCCCAGCACGTGTTCCCCCTCCCGGCAGGGGTTCTCGCCCTGCGCCCCGGCCTGGTGCTGGGCGCCACCGAGAACCTGGAAGTGACGCTGACCGGCCGCGGCGGGCACGGCTCGCAGCCGCACCGCACCGTCGACCCCGTCGTGATGGCGGCCGCCTCGGTCATGCGCCTCCAAGGGGTGGTGGCGCGGGAACTGGACCCGGAGGAACAGGCGGTGCTGACCGTGGCGCGCCTGCGGGCCGGGCACGCCGAGAACGTCATCCCCGACGAGGCGGTGCTCACCCTCAACGCGCGCGCCTTCGACCGCGACGTGCTCGACCGGGTGCTGACGGCCGCGCGCCGCGTCCTGGACGGCGAGGCGGCGGTCTCCGGAGCACCGGTGCCTCCGACCTACCAACGCCTGGGCGCCTTTCCTGTCACCGTCAACGACCCCGCCTCCACCGCGGCACTCGAGGACGTCTTCGGCGAGGTGCTGGGCACGGACCGGGTGGTGCCCCTGGACCGCATGATCGGCAGCGAGGACGTGGGCCACTTCGGGGCCGACGCGGGGGCGCCGTCGGTCTTCTGGGGTCTGGGGGCCCTCGCCCCGGGCACCGCGCCCGCACCCGAGAGCGCCGGGGCGGGCAACCACTCGCCCTACTTCGCCCCGGCGGTGGAGCCGACCCTGTCCACGGGGGTGCGGGCGATGACGCTCGCGGCGCTCAGCGGCCTGGGTCCGCCCCCGGGAGCGTGAGGTCGGGCCTTCGGTCGCGGACGAACCGGACCGAAGGCCCCTCGCGTCAGCCCCGCGCCGCCACCGCCTCGCCCGCTCCGAGGGAGGCACGGGCGGCCAGGATCCCGGCGGCGGCCACGTCCGCCCCGGCCAGGAGCGGCGAGGGCACACCGGGCGTGGCCCCGATGGCCGACCCGGGCTGCACGGCGCCGGCCGGGATGCCGAGCACCGTCACGCGCTCGTCCGCCGCGCCGTCGTCACCGACGAGGTGGAACCCCTCAGAGGTCACGTCGAGTGTGCCGCTGGAGACCGCGGCGCCGCCCGAGCCGGGCCACCGGTGCAGACGCGCCCGCCCCGAACCCAGCAGTGTCCGCAAGAGCGGATCGTCGGTGTCGGTGACCACCCCCTTGGACATGCGCGTCTCCACGAAGGCCCGCGCCCGCACGGGTGCGCGCCGCACCGACGTGGAGCGGCCGACGAACAGCCCGTCCTCGAACTCCACGGAGGAGCCCTCGCCCAGGAGTTCCACCACGCCCGCGTCGATCAGCGCCAGCACCTGGGCGGCCCGGTGCGGAGGCGGCCCCGACGCCAGGGCCAGTCCCAGCGGCGTGAACCAGCCCGCGACGTCGCGCGCCACACTCACGCCGTCCAGCGCGCCGAGCTTCACCAGGCGCTGCACCGGCCCACGCAGCGCCGCCATCGCCCGGTTCACGGCGTTGCGCGGACTCCTCTCGGGGTCGTCGATGGTCTCCAGTTCCTCCTCCGCGAAGCGCGCGACCTCCGCACGCCACTTCGCCTCCGACATCGCCGCCCCTCCGGGGGACGACGGTGAGGGCCGGTCCAGCCGTCCCGTCCACAGACGCAGCCGAGGGTCGGTCACCGCCTCCGCCACCACCGCGTCCACGCCGTCGGCGTCGGCCTCCTCCAGCGCGGACAGCAGCTCACCGCGCCCCAGGCCATCGCGCACGGCCTCCGGCCGGTGCTCCAACAGCACCGACAGATGGGCCCAGGCGAACTCGCGGGCCAGCTGCGGCCACACCGCCGTCCGGAAGTCCTGCGAGGACCCGGTGGCCACCCGCGCGAACCACTCCCGCGTCGCCAGCACCGGCTCGTAGCGTGGTGGGAAACTGTCGGCGTAGGCGGCCTTGGCGCGGTAGGGGAGCCCGCGGCGCGACCCCGCGACCAGCAGCGGTTCGTCCCCGCCGGGCAGGTAGCGCAGCCGGGCCGGACGCGCGGGATCCCCGGCCGGGACGAAGCGTCCGCCCCGACCCTGTGTCAGCAGCGCCACCACGTCGAAGAAGTTCGCGCCCAGCCCCGTGACCAGCACGGTCTCACCGCCCGGCACACGGTCCCAGTCACGTTCGGCGGGCATGCCCGGCTCCACGTACACCAGTCCGTGCCGCTCCGCTGACGTCGACAGGGACCGGACCCGGGGCGAACGACGCGTCTGCACCATGCCCTGGGCCAGGACCACCGAGGGCGCCGCCAGCCTGCGGCCGTCCTCCAGCACCACGGTGCGCCAACCGCTCCCGGCGGACTCCAGGTCCACGGCCGTGCCGAGGACGGGGGTCAGTTCGACCCGGCCGGTCGCCACCGCGTCCGCCAGCTGCTCGTCGTAGTAGACGCCCTGGAGACGCCGGGAGGGGTAGGTCCAGGGACGCAGCTCCGCGATCTCCCGCGCCGCCCACGCCGGGCGGTCGGCCCGGACACGGTCGTCCGAGGCCCACCGCACCAGGTCGGGGCCGGGCACGACGGGCCCGTCCATGGGGGTGCTCTCGTCAGCGTGGATCGTGGTGTGCGCGCTGTAGGTGTTGTTCAGCAGCAGGGGCGACTGGTCGGTGCGCCAGGTGGCGCCAGGACCGACCTCCACCCGGTCGACCACGGCCACACGCACGGGCCGCTCGCCCCCGCCCAGCCGGGCGGCGAGCCGTACCACCACCGCGACGGCTCGGGGGCCGCCGCCCACCACGACCGCGTCGTAGCGCTCGTGCGCACCGTGCCCGGCGATCCGGGCGAGGTCGTCGCGCGCCGGTGCGCCGGTGTCCTGTGTACCGCTCATGGCCCGTCCGTTCCGTTCGCTCCGGCAGGGGAGGGCTCCAGCACGGACGGCCGTACCTCCACCACTCCACCATCGCCGCTGGTCACCCGCACGTCCAACCCGTACACCGAGCTCAGCACCCGCGGGTCGTAGGCCTGCGAGGGGGGACCGTCGGCGACGATGTAGTGGGTGTCGCACGCTTGCCGCCTCACGCAGCCGGGTCGTCGTCTCCGGGGCACCCCACCGTGCAGGAGGGTTGCCGTCCAGCGAGCCGGAACTTCGCGCTGGAACTCTTGACCTGAAAATCAACTTAGGCGATAGGAAATATTCGCTACAAGGGATCGGGTGAGTGAGGAAGGCTACAGAGCTCCGCTCCAGGCCGGGCCGTGATTGGGTGGGTCCGCTGTGCGCCGACACGACACCGGGGGAGAACCGTGCGCTGGACCGTTCACTCCGAGAAGCCGCTGTACACCGACCAGTGGTTGGACGTCCGGATCGCGGACGTGGAGATCACCGGCGGGCGGCACCTGGAGCACCGGCTGATCCGGACGTCGCCCGGGGCGGGCGCGGTCGTCATGGACGAGGAGGACCGGGTGCTCCTGGAGTGGCGCCACCGGTTCATCACCGACACGTGGGCCTACGAGATCCCCATGGGCGGCGTCGAGTCCGGTGAGAGTCCCCAGGACGCGGCGGCGCGTGAGGTGCTGGAGGAGACGGGCTGGCGGCCGGGACCGTTGTGTCCGCTGGTGTACGTCCAGCCCACCCCGGGGATCTCGGACTCCGCCCACCACGTCTTCTTCGCCGACACCGCCGAGTACGTGGGCGATCCCGCGCAGGACTGGGAGTCGGAGCGTGTCGAGTGGGTGCCGCTCGCCGACGTGCCCGGACTCGTGGCGGGGAGGAGTCTGGTGGCGGGAACCTCGATGACGGCCCTGCTGTACCTGTACGGGGTGGGGCGCCCGACCCCGTGAACCCGCGGGCCGTGCGGTGGCCTGGCGGGCGAAGGTGAGAACTTGGGCAACCGCCTGCGAGGTCAGGATTCCAATGGCTACTGTGGCCCCACTCGTCCCTGCGATCGTGAGGTGGCCCGTTGGTTCACGAGTCGTTGTTCGGTCTCCCCGAACTCTCCCCGGTGCCGGTGGTGATGAGCCTGGACGCCCAGCGGTACGAGCGGATGTGGAGTGGCGACAGGACCCACGAGTTCCGGCGCCGCTTCCTCACCGGGGCGCCCGCCCAGTGGTTCGTGTACCTCACCCGCCCCGAGGGGCGGCTGTGCGCGGTGATCGACCTGGGGGCGGCGATCGTGGACACCCCGCGCGAGATCGCGCGGATCGCCGAGCGCGAGAGCCCGGGTGAGGGGGCCCTCGTGGAGGAGTACCTGGCCGGGGGCGGTGAGGTGGGGTACGCGATGCCCGTCCGGCGGGTGCGGGAGTTCTCCGGTTTCTCCGACCCGGAGCTGGACCGGATGCTCGACGGCTTCCATCCGCCCGAGGGTCATGTCCTGGTCGACGACCATCCCGGCTGGCGGGCGGTCTGCGACAAGCTGCTTTCCGGATCCGTGCTTCGCGAGACCGCGATCTGTCCCGTGTACTGACGGCGCCTCCGGTGGCGGCACGCCGCCGGTGTGGGTAGGTCCTCCCGTGAAACGAGGAGGATCTATGGCCGCATGCGATCACGACTGGACCTCAGGTCCCAACGGCGGAACGGAGCAGTGCTCGAACTGCGGGGCCATTCGGTCCCGGAACTACTGAGTCTCCACGGCCCGAACGGCCACGCGGTCGCAGTCCGCGCAGTCGGTCCGGCACGGGGCGCCGAAGTTGTTCATGCTCATGGACTTGCAGCGGACGCACACCAGACGCCTGCCACCCGGTGGGTCGTGACGCCACTCGTGATGGCCGCGGCGGCAGATCCCCGAGGGGAGGATGCGGGTGGGGTCGCTCGTGCTCATGAGGACACCGTAACCGTGGAGTACACGGACGGGGAAGGGTGCCTCCGGAACGTCACCGAATGCGCCGCATCCGACGGTTGGGGAGAAGTGCCCGACCGTCGGACGCGCGTCCGGCACCCGGGCCGGAGAAGGTTCCCCCGCGCCGTGATGGAGGGGGAACCCGTGTGGGAAGGGATGGGGGAGACAGCGGACCACAAGTAGTTTAAGATTCAACTTGTTGCACTGAGTGGCCAGCCGGACGAGAAAGGGTGAAGGACATGGACGTGCGTCCCTCGGGGATTCACCACGTGACAGCGATCGCGAGCGACCCACAGGCCAACGCCGACTTCTACCTGAACGCGCTGGGCATGCGCATGGTCAAGCGGACGGTGAACTTCGACGCCCCGGAGACCTACCACTTCTACTACGGGGACCGCGCGGGCAATCCCGGCACCATCATGACCTTCTTCCCCTGGCCCGACGCGCCCAAGGGCAGGATCGGCGCAGGTCAGGCCACCACCACGACCTTCTCCGTCCCCGAGGGCTCCCTGGGCTGGTGGGCCGGGCACCTGGCCGCGCTGAACGTGCCGGCCTCCCGCCCGACCGAACGCGGTGAGGAGGACGTCCTCACCCTGCGGGACCCGGACGGACTCGTCATCGAGCTTGCCGCCAGCGCCGACCACCACGACACCGAGCCCTGGGACGGGGGAGCGGTCCCCGTCGACCACGCCATCCGGGGTATCCGCGCCGTCACCCTCACCGAACACGACGCGGACGGCACCGCCCTGATGCTCGGTGACCAGCTCGGTTTCCACCTGCAGAGCGAGAACGGCAACCGGATGCGGTTCCGGACCAACGACACCGGCGACGGCGTCGGCACCATCGTCGACGTCGTGGCCGACCCCCGGGCCGAGCGGGGCGTGGTCGCCGCCGGAACCGTCCACCACGTCGCCTACCGTGCCCCGGACACACCCGTGCAGGAGTCCTGGCGCCAGCGCCTGGAGGACGACGGCGTGGGGGTCACCGAGATCCGCGACCGGACGTACTTCACGTCGATCTACTTCCGCGAGCCCGGCGGCGTGCTGCTGGAGATCGCCACCGACGGCCCGGGGTTCGACTACGACGAACCCCTGCTCGAACTGGGTCGCTCGCTGAAGCTGCCGCCGTGGCTGGAGCCCAGCCACGAACAGATCGCCGCCCGCCTGCCGCGTGTGGAGGTCGACCAGTGACCACACCCGCGACCTCGGTCGAGGACTTCGTCCACGTCTTCGAACCGGCCACCGCGCCGGACGCGCCGACCCTGCTTCTCCTGCACGGGACCGGCGCCGACGAACACGACCTGCTGCCCCTGGGCCGTGCCCTGGCGCCGGGCGCCGCGCTGCTGTCCCCGCGCGGCAGGGTCGACGAGAACGGCATGAACCGCTGGTTCCGTCGTCTGCGGGAGGGGGTCTTCGACGTCGAGGACCTCATCGGGCGCACCGCCGAGCTGGCCGCTTTCGTCGAGGCCGCCACCGAGGCCTATGACCTCGACCCCGCGCGGATCGTGGTGAGCGGGTTCTCGAACGGTGCCAACACGGGTGCCGGGCTGCTGCTGCTCCACCCCGGACTGGTCGCGGGCGCCGCGCTGTTCGCGGGCGGCGCCCCGCTCCAGGGGCGCGAACCCGCTCCGGTGGACCTGTCGGGGACGCGGGTGTTCCTCGGCAACGGCGTGGCCGACCCCATCACGACCATCGACCAGTCCCGCCTGCTCGCCTCCCAGCTGGGGGAGCGGGGCGCGCGGGTCCTGGTCCGGGAGCACGCCGGGGGACACCAGCTGACGCCGGAGGTGCTGGCCGAGGCCCGGGACTGGTTCGCCCACGAGGAGTTCTGAGCTCGCCCCGAGGGACAGGCACGGGGGCCTGGCCCTCGGGGACCGCCCAGCCGCGGTGACGCCCCCTGCACCCGGGCGTCACCGCTTCTCTTCGGCCAAAAGTGAATCTACGTCGTAAAGCTGGCCGTTCCAAGGGGTGTGCGCCCCTGGAAGCAACGAGGCAGCAACGGACGAAACCATTCCAACCTGTGTAAGGGGACCACCGCTCCGGTCCCGTGACAAAGCGGTACGCGTCAGTGGCTAGATTGGCTCGCGCCCCGTTCCCCGTCATGGAAGACACCCGATGATCCTCTCTTCTCACACCGCACGGCTCCGGTGATGGACCCCGAAATCCTCGGACTGCTGTTGCTCGCAGCCGTCGCCGCGGGCTGGATCGACGCCGTCGTCGGGGGAGGGGGCCTGCTCCTGCTCCCGGCCCTCATGGTCGCCGCCCCCAACGCGCCCCTGGCCACGCTGCTGGGCACCAACAAGCTCGGCGCCGTCTTCGGCACCACCTCCGCGGCCATCGCCTACGCCCGCAAGGTGAGGATCGACCGCCGTGTTGTGGTCCCCACCGCCGGGCTGGCCCTGCTCGGTTCCGGGCTGGGCGCCGCCCTGGCCACGGCGCTCACCGCCGACGTGCTCAAACCGATCATCATGGTCGTCCTGGCCGGGGTCGCCCTGCTGGTGGTGTTCCGACCCGCCATGGGCACCTCACCCGACCCGGCCCTGCGCACCCGCAACCGGATCCTGGCGGCCCTGGCCCTGGCCGGGGTCGGCGTGAGCTTCTACGACGGCATCATCGGCCCCGGCACGGGCGTGTTCCTGATCATCGCCTTCACCGCGGTGCTGGGCATGGACTTCCTCCAGGCCTCCGCCTCGGCCAAGATCGTCAACGTGTGCACCAACCTCGGCGCCCTGGTGGTCTTCGGGCTCGGCGGCCACGTGGACTGGCTGCTGGGCCTCGGGCTGGCGGTCTGCACGATCCTGGGAGCCCAGGTCGGCGCCCGCATGGCCCTCCAGCGGGGATCGGGGTTCGTCCGCGGGGTCCTGCTCGTGGTGGTGCTCGCCCTGCTCGCCCGCATGGGCTGGGACGTCTTCGCCTGAGCGCACGGGTCCCGGCTGCCCACCACCGAGGCAACCGGGCCCGGCCGTACCGGCCCCTACACCGCCGGGTCGGCCCCGCCCGTCAGCGCCGCGGTGACGTCCTCGATGATCCGGTGGGCCCCGTGGTAGTTGGCCGACCCCCAGAAGTCGTGGTCCACCCGGTACACCCGTTCGTTCTCGACAGCCCCCAGGTTCGCCCACAGTCCGCCGGAGAAGGTGGTGGGCGCGTCCGGATACCCGGAACCGGCCAGGACGAACACCGCGTCACCGTCCGCCCGCTCGAGGTCCTCGTAGCTGTGCGGGATGAAGTCGGTGTCGCCCCCGCCCTCCACCTGGGTGTCCGGGCGGGCGAAGCCCAGGTCCGCCACGATCTGCCCCGGGAACGACTCCGGTGTCTCCAACCGGATCTCGGTGTCGCTCTGCAGACGCACCAGGGACAACTCGGTCCCGGCCGGATCCACCCCGGCCCCGGCCAGGTCGGTCCGGGCCCGTTCGATCGCCGCGTCATAGGAGGCCACCGCCTCCTGGGCCCCGTCCTGCGCGTCCAGGATCCGTGCGACCTCCTCCAGATGACCGCGCCAGGAACCGGTCCCCTCCCACTCCACAAGGACCGTGGGCGCGATCGCCTCCAGGTGGTCCACCATCTGGGCCTGGGTGCCGTTCGGCGTGCTCACCCCGATGATGAGGTCGGGCGCGGCGTTGGCCAGCTCCTCGATGTTGACGTCGTCCTCCACGGGCGAGCTGGTCACCAGGGTCAGTTCGGCGCCGTCCGCGTCTTCGGGTAGGAAGGGAGCCAGGCCCTGGTCGGCCTCACCGGGGGTGCCCATGGTTGCGACCGCGTCGTGGCCCAACAGGGTCAGGGCCGCAAGGGTGGGGCGCCACAGTACGGCGATCCGCTCGGGGGAGTCGGGGATCTCCACGCTCCCGTTGGCGCCCTCGACCGTCCGGGTGCCGCCGGACCCACCGTCGGCACCGACGTCGGAACCCACGCCTTCGGAGCCGCAGGCGGTCAGCGTCAGGGCCCCGGCCAGGGCGAACACGCTCAGAGAGCGCGACGGGCGTGTGAGTTCGGGCATCTGAGGGGACCCTTCCGTGCGAACAGGATGTAGGTAAGGCTAACCTGTCCGGGTGGGTTTTGGCCGATTCCGACCAGGACCTCCGCGACGCTCCGCCGGTCCCACCACGGGCGAGCCTCTCCACAACACACCCAGCACACCCAGTAAGATGAACGGGGAACCCGTGGCCCTGCGCGCGCCCGCGCCAACGCGCCCCACCCTCACCAGACGCGTCATCCGCCCCATCGGCCTCATCATCGCCCTGGGCGTTCTCGCCGTCTGCGCGCTCCTCAGCATCACTGTCGGGGCCAAACCCATCCCCGGTGCCGACGTGTGGGCCGCCCTGACCAACTACGACGGCTCCTACGACCACGACGTCATCCGCACCCTGCGCGTCCCCCGCACGATCATCGGGATCTTCGTCGGCGCCGCGCTGGGGCTGGCCGGTGCCCTCATGCAGGCCCTGACCCGTAACCCCCTGGCCGAACCCGGCATCCTCGGAATCAACTCCGGTGCCGCGGCGGCCGTGGTCGTGGCCGCCTTCGTCTTCGGCGCCAGCGGCTCCTCCCTGGTCTGGCCCGCCTTCCTCGGCGCGGCCATCGCCGCGATCGCCGTCTACGCCCTGGGCTCACGCGGCCGCGCCAGCGCCACCCCCGTGCGCCTGGCGCTGGCCGGAACGGCGCTGGCCGCCGTCCTCCAGGGGATCATCCACGGCGTCATCGTCCTCAACGACTTCGTCTTCGACCGCATCCGGTTCTGGCAGGTCGGCTCGCTGACCGGACGCGACCTCGACCTCTTCCTCCAGGTCGCGCCCTTCCTCATCGTCGGCATCCTGGTGACCCTGGCCCTGGGCCCCTCCCTGAACGCCATGGCCCTGGGCGACGACCTCGCCGCCACCCTGGGCGCCAGGATCCCCCTGATCCGAGCCGGAACGGCCGTGGGCGTCATCCTGCTGTGCGGAGCCGCCACCGCCGCGGCCGGACCCATCTGGTTCGTGGGCCTGATCATCCCCCACGCCGCCCGCGTGATCACCGGCCCCGACCAGCGCTGGCTCCTGCCCTACGCGGCCGTCCTGGGCGCCATCCTGCTCACCGCCGCCGACACCGTCGGACGTGTCATCCTGCCCAGCTCCGAACTGGAGGTCGGCATCATCACCGCACTCGTCGGGGCGCCCCTGTTCATCGCCCTGGTCCGCAGCAGAAAGATGGCCCAGCTGTGAGCGACACCCTGACACATCCACCCCGCACCGGCGGGCCCGAGCGCCTCACCCCTCGCGGCACCCGCGCCTGGCGCTCCCGCGGCGGCCGGGTCTCCTTCCTGATGCGCCCGCGCACCCTCGTGATCAGCCTGACCCTGATCGCCCTCACGCTGGCGACCCTGGTCGTGTCGGTGGCGGTCGGCGACTACGAGATCCCGCTCTCGGCGGTCCCCGCCGCCCTCATGGGGTACGGCGAACGGCTCGACGTGTTCTTCGTGCAGGGGGTGCGCCTGCCCCGGGCGCTGACCGCCATCGGTGTGGGAGCCGCCCTGGGCATCGCCGGGGCCGTCTTCCAGAGCCTGTCCCGCAACGTCCTGGGCAGTCCCGACATCATCGGGTTCACCTCCGGTGCCGCCACCGGTGCCGTGGCCGCCATCCTCATCCTGGGCGCCGGACGGGTGGTGGTCTCACTGGGGGCCGTCGCGGGCGGTCTGATCACCGCCGGTGTCGTGTACCTGCTGGCCATGAAGAACGGTGTCCAGGGGTACCGGCTGGTCCTGGTCGGCATCGGTATCAGCGCCATGCTGGCCTCGGTACGCGACTACCTCATGACCCGCGCCGAACTCACCGACGCCCTGGGCGCGCAGATCTGGATGATCGGCAGCCTCAACGGCCGGGGGTGGAGCGAGACCGCCGCCGTGTGGATCGGCCTGGTGGTGTTGGCCCCGGTCATCTTCGCCGTGGGGCAACGCCTGCGCTTCCTGGAGCTGGGCGAGGACACCGCCCGGGGCCTGGGCGTGAACGCGCAGTCCACGCAGATCATCGCCCTGGCCGCCGCCAGCGCCCTGACCGGTGCGGCCATCGCCGTGGCCGGGCCGATCGGCTTCGTGGCCCTGGCCGCGCCCCAGCTGGCCCGGCGCCTGACCCGCACCGGCGGCACCACCCTGGTCGGGGCCGCGCTCATGGGTGCCGCGTTGCTGGTCCTGGCCGACCTCGTCGCCATGCGCCTGTTGGCTCCCACCCAGCTGCCGGTGGGGGTCGTCACCGCCGTCATCGGCGGCAGCTACCTCATCTGGCTGCTTTACACCGAATGGCGCGGTGGCCGGGCCTGACCGTCCGCGCCCCGCATCCTGTTCCCAAGCCGCCACCGCCGAGCCGCACCCGAAAGAGAACGATGACCGACGACGCCAGCAACCGCCTCTCGGGCCAGGACCTCACCCTGTCCTACGACCAGCGCGTCATCTCCCGCGACCTGGCCGTGCGCATCCCCGACAACTCCTTCACGGTCATCGTCGGGCCCAACGCGTGCGGCAAGTCGACGCTGTTGCGCGCGCTGTCGCGCACGCTCAAGCCCGCGCAGGGCAACGTGCTCCTGGACGGGCAGGTCATCAGCTCCTACCCGGCCAAGGAGGTGGCCCGCCGGTTGGGCCTGCTGCCGCAGTCCTCCATCGCCCCGGACGGCATCGGTGTGGCCGACCTGGTGGCCCGGGGCCGGTTCCCGCACCAGAGCTTCCTGCGCCAGTGGTCCTCCCAGGACGAGGCCGTGGTCGCCGAGGCGATGGCGGCCACCGGGATCAGCGCGCTGGCCGACCGGTCCGTGGACGAGCTGTCCGGTGGCCAGCGCCAGCGGGTGTGGCTGGCCATGGTCCTGGCCCAGCAGACCCCGCTGCTGCTGCTGGACGAGCCCACCACGTATCTGGACATCGCCCATCAGATGGACATGCTCGACCTGTGCGCCGACCTGCACGCCGAGCAGGGGCACACCCTGGTCGCGGTCCTGCACGACCTCAACCACGCGTGCCGCTACGCCACCCACCTGATCGTGATGAAGGACGGTGAGATCGTGGCCGAGGGCGAACCCGCCACGGTGGTCACCGCCGACCTGGTGGAGAAGGTGTTCGGGCTGCCGGTGCGGATCATCCCCGACCCCGAGACCCACACGCCGATGATCGTCCCGGTCGACCGCAGGGGCAGGGGCCGCGAGGGCCACTGAGGAGTGCGTCCGGTCCGGTCGGACCGGACGCCGTCCCCGCTCAGCGCTCCAGGAGACCGCGCAGGTGCGCCACCACCCCGGCCGGGTCCTGCTCGGCCATGAAGTGTCCGCTGCTCACCGTGGCGTGCCGCAGGTCGCTGGCCCACGCGCCCCACAGCGCGGCGGCGTCGTACCCCAGGGCCGCGCCCCAGTCCTGCTGGAGCACCGTCACCGGCATCCGAAGCCGCCGCCCGGCGGCCCGGTCGGCCTCGTCGTGCTCGACGTCGATCCCGGCCGAGGCACGGTAGTCGGCCACGATCGAGTCCACCGCCCCGGCACTGGCGTCCAGGTAGGCCCGGCGCACCTGGCCCGGGATCGCGCCCGGCTCGGTGGCCCACGCGTCCAGGAAGTATCCGAAGAACTCCTCCGCGCTGGCGGAGATCATCCGCTCTGGCAGACCCGGAGGCTGGGCCATCAGGTACAGGTGGAAGCCGACCGCGCCGCGCACCCCGCTCAGCGCCTCCCACATGTCCAGGGTCGGCAGCACGTCCAGGCTGGCCAGGTGCGTGACCACGTCGGGGTGGTCCAGGCCGGTGCGCACGGCCACCAGCGCCCCGCGGTCGTGACCGGCCAGCGCGAACCTGTCGTGGCCCAGGGCCCGGGCCAGCTCCACCACGTCCGCGCCCATGGTCCGTTTGGAGTAGACCTCGGGCCCGATTGCCTCGGGCTTGTCGCTGTCCCCGTATCCGCGCAGGTCAGGGCAGATCACCGTGTGGTCGGCCGCCAGGTCGGCGGCCACGTGCCGCCACATCAGGTGGGTCTGCGGAAACCCGTGCAGAAGCACCAGGGGCGGCCCCGACCCTCCGACAGCCACGTTCAGCGACACCTCGGGCGCCACCCGCACCCGCTCGTACTCGAATCCCTCGATGACCGGAGCCATACGTCCGCCTCTCACTCGTTCCTTCCGGGGTCGAACCCAGCCTTTCGCCCCCCGATGAGCAACCGATGAGCGACCGCACGGGCTGGCGCACGGGTGCGCTCGGCCGTGGGACCACCCCCCCCCGGACCGTCCCGTGCCGCCCACGGTCGGAGGCCGCACCCACCGGCCGTCAACAGTCACGATCGACACCCCCGGACCCGGCCGGAGCGCGCCACGGACCCGCGCAGCCGCCGCACACCGGACCGCGTCATCGCTGACCAGCCGGTACCTTGACCACGACGCACACGACCAACACGGGGGAGGGGTGCCGGTGCGGGTCGGCTTCGGGGTGCTCGGCCCCGTCACCGCCTGGGACGGGACCGGGGAGGAACTCGCGCTGCGCGGACCGCGCCACCGCGCGGTCCTGGCACGACTGATCCTCGCCCGCCGCCGCGTCGTGCCCGTCGACCTCCTCGTCGACGACCTGTGGGAGGGAGCCCCGCCCCCCGGGGCCATCAGCGCCGTGCGCACCTTCGTCGCCGCGCTCCGCCGCGCACTGGAACCCGACCGGCCACCGCGCACCCCTGCCACCCTGCTCACCACCCGGGGCCCCGGCTACGCCCTCGACGCCGCCCCCGACACCGTCGATTCCTGGTTGTTCGAACAACGCCTCCAGCACGCCGCCGCCCTGCCTCCCGAACAGGCCCTGCCCCGACTCCAGCAGGCCCTGGACCCCTGGCGCGGCCCCGCCTACGCCGACTTCCCCGAAGCCCCCTGGGCCCGCACCGAACGCGCCCGCCTGGCCGAACTGCGCCTGGGAGCCCTCGAACACCTCGCCCGCACCCGACTGGACCTGGGACTGGCCGCCCGGACCGTCCCCGACCTGGACGCCCACGTGGCCGAACACCCCTGGCGCGAGGACGCCTGGCGACTGCTGGCCCTGGCCCTGTACCGCACCGGCCGCCAAGGGGACGCCCTGGGAGTGCTCCGCCGGGCCCGGTCCCTGCTCGTGGAGCAGTTGGGCGTGGACCCCGGACCCGCACTACGCCGTCTGGAACAGGACATCCTGCGCCAGGCCGCCCATTTGGACCCCGACACCTTCGCGGAGCCTCGTCCGCGCGGGACCACCGGCACCCCTCCGCTCGGCCCGCCCTCCCATGGCCCCGGCTCGTCACGGCCCGCGGACGAGGGGGACGACCTCGGCGACCAGCTGTGGAACCGGGCGGCGGACGCCTACCGGCGCACCGTCACACCAGGAGCGCGGGTCCGGCTCGAGTCCACCGTCAGCCTGCTGCGGGACCTCGCCGTCACCGGCCCCGAGGGGCTGCTCACCGCCCGTGCGCAGCGCCTGGCCGCCGTCACCGCCGCCGAGGAACTCGGCGACCCCCTCCTGACCGCGCGGGTGATCGGCACCTACGACGTCCCCGCCAACTGGACACGGGTGGACGACCCCGAACGCTCCGCCCGGGTGGTCGCCGCCGCCGAACGCACCCTGGCCGCCCTGCCCGACACCGGGCACGAGGGCGCCCGCGCCCGGCTGTCAGCCACCGTCGCCCTGGAGTCGCGCGGCACCCGTGGAGCTCGGGGACCCGAGGCGGCCTCCGAGGCGGAACGGCTCGCCAGGGACCTGGGCGACCCCACCCTGCTGGCCTTCGCCCTGAACGCCCGCTACATGCAGACCTTCCACCGGACCGGGCTGGCACCCGAGCGCGACGCCCTGGGCTCCGAGCTCATCGCCCTGGCCACCCGGCACGACCTCGTCACCTTCCGGATCCTGGGCCACCTGATCCGGGTGCAGTCCCTGTCCGCGCTGGCTGACTGGTCGGGCGCCGACCACCACGACCGGGCCGCGCTGGAGCTGGGGGAGCGCCACGAACGCCCGCTGACCGTGGTCTTCTCCCGCTGGTACCGGGCCCTGCGGGCCGCCGCCGATCACCGGGTCACGTCAGAGAGCGCTCTCAGCGCCCTGCGCGACGCCTCCGCCGGGCTGCGCGGCGCGGGTATGCCCGGACTCGAACACGGACTGGAGCCCCTGGCGCTGCTGTGCCTGCGTCTGCGGCGTGGACTGCCCGCTCCCACCGGCACCGACGTCGACTACGGCCCCCACGAACCCTGGGCCCGCCCCCACGTGCTGCTCGCCCGACACCGGACCGACGAAGCCGCAAGCGCGCTGTCGAGCCTGCCGGAGCCACCGCGCGACCTGTTGTTGGAGGCCCGCTGGGCGTTGGCCGCCCGTGCCGCCATGGCCCTGGGGGACCGTGCCCTGATGCGGCGGGCCCTGACCGAGCTCACCCCGGCCGTCGCAGAGGAGGCCGGCGCGCAGACCGGGATACTCACCCTGGGTCCGGTGGCCGACCACCTCGACGCCCTTCGGCGGGCTCTGGGCACCTGAGTGGAACCTTTGGGACATTTGAGACTTCTTGTCTCCACCCCCCGGGGCTGGACCCCAAAAGTATCAACAGGCGAGTGGAAGGTTGAACTTGAGGGAGAGCCTGGCTGGACGCCCCGGGCGGGGGCCGAAGCCCCCGCCACCCGGCTAGGCGCCCGACAACTCCAGACGCAACACCAACGACACCAGCTCCACCACGACCTCCTTGACGGACTCCCGCTCACGGGCGTCACACAACAACACCGGGACCCCCTCGGCCACGTCCAACGCCACCCGCACGTCCTCCGCGCGATGCGTGCGCTGACCGTCGAAACAGTTCACCGCCACCACGAACGGCACCCCACGCGACTCGAAGAAGTCGATCGCGTCGAAGGAGTCGGCCAACCGCCGCGTGTCAGCCAGCACCACCGCGCCCAACGCCCCCTGCGCCAACTCCTCCCACATGAACGAGAACCGCCGCTGACCCGGTGTCCCGAACAGGTACACCACCGTCGACTCGTCCAACGTGATCCGACCGAAGTCCAACGCCACCGTCGTCGTGGTCTTGCCCTCCACCCCGTCCAGATCGTCCACACCCACGCTCTCGGAGGTCATCACCTCCTCGGTGTGCAACGACTCCACCTCACTCAACGCCGAGACCAGCGTCGTCTTGCCCGCCCCGAAACCACCCGCGACCACGATCTTCAACGTGTCCGGAACGGGACCACCCTGGGCCACAGAGCCCTCCATCAACACCTCACAACTCCCGGATGCGTTCCAGGACGGAACGCAACGTCCGCGCGTCCGGCCGCTCCCTCTCCCAGTCCGAGGTGTGCACCACCACCAGACCCTGATCCAGGAGATCGGCCAACAGGACCCGCAACACCCCCAACGCGAACCCCGAACGCGAAGCCACCTCCGCCACCGACACCGGGCGCGCACACACCGACAGGATCAGCTCCAACTCCGGGTCCACCTCCCGCCGATCCACCGACGGAACCGCCACCACCTGCGAAGTCATCGAGAAATCCGACCGCGAGGGACGCGTACGGCCCCCCGTCAACGAGTACGGGCGAATCAGACTCGACTCCCCCGACCACCCCTCCTCCGCAGGCACCGACCTCACCCCGCACCTCCCCGCCTCCGGGGCAGCGCCGACAGGTACGGACCCACCTGCCGCACCAGACGGTTCACCTCGAAGGCCGCCTGCCCCATGTCACACGAGGCGTCCGCCACCAACGCCAACTGCGCGCCCTGCCCAGCGGGCAGCACGAAGAAGAACACGTTGTCCATCTCCACCACGCACTGGCGCACCTCGGCCGCGCCCACCTGCGCACGCGCACCCCGCGCCAGACTCGCGAACCCCGACGCGATCGCCGCCAGCCGCTCACCCTCCTCGCGCTCCACACCAGCCGAACACGACAGCAGCAACCCGTCCGCCGACAGCAACAGCGCCTGACGCGCCCCCGCCACCCTCTCCACCAGGTCACCCATCAACCAGTCCAGCCTCTGACCCGCTGACGCCCCGTCCACACCGCTCCGACCCTCAGCCGTGGTCCCAGCCGACACCGACATCACCCTTCCGCACTCTCACCGTGGCGCGACCCCTGCTCGGGCACACCCTCCGCCGCCTCCTCGCCGGTGGACACCGCACGTCCGCGCTCCGTACCGGCCTGGAAGGCACTCATCATGGACCTGATCTCCGACAGCGAACGCTGCCCACCGGTGACCCGCTCCGGCCCCGGGCCGGGCCCGTCGTCACCGGCCTCCGCCACCCCCGGGGCCGGGGGAGGGGTCGAGCGTCGACGCTGACGCACGGGCAACCCCATGTAGGTGCCCTCCGGCGTGGGGGAGGGGGTCGGCCCGCTCTGCCCCTCCTCCCCGGGAACGACCACGGGCCGGGCACCCTCGGCGCCCGAACCCACCTCGTCCGTGCCGCGATCCCCCGGGCGGAACCGACGGGCCAAGCGCGGCGTACCGACGTTGGGGGCCACGGAGACGGCTCCAGCCGTGGGGGAGTGGCCCGAGGCCTCCTCACCCGCGCCGATGCGTCCGCCATGGGGATCGACCCCCTCCCCAACGCCCTGCGGGCCCACCGGCTCGACACGGCGCATCGGCCCGCCCTGGTGGTCGCGCTCCACCAACACCGGACCGGGAAGACGCACCAGCGCCCTCGTCCCCTGGTACGGGCAGGCCCGCAACTCCACCACGAACCCGTGCCGCGCCGCGATGGTGGCCACCACGAACAACCCCAGCTGCGAGTCCTCCCGCATCCGCGCCAGATCGAACCGCGGCGGCTCGGCCAGCAACGCGTTCGCGGACTCCAGCTGGCCGACGGTCATGCCCAACCCCTCGTCCTCGACCTCCACCAGGCAGTCGCCGCCCTCCAACGCCCGACCGCCCACGGACACCTCCGTCCCCGGAGGCGAGAAGGACGCCGCGTTCTCCAGCAGCTCCGCGACCAGCCGTACCAGATCCGACCCCGCCTCCCCGGACAGCGCCACCCGCGGAAGGGCCAACACCCGCACCCGGGCGTAGTCCTCGATCTCGCCGGCCGCCGCCCGCACCGCCTCGTGCAACCCCACCGAGGCGCCACCGGGACGTGAGGGACGGTCACCGCTGAGCAGCATCAGGTTCTCGGCGTTGCGCCGCATCTGCGTGCTGAAGTGGTCGATCCGAAACAGCGACTCCAGCACCTTGGGGTCGGTCTCGCTCCGCTCCAACCGGTCCAGCAGCGACAACTGCCGGTGCACCAGCGACTGCGTACGCCGCGTGATGTTGCGGAACACGTTGCGCACGCCCGCCCGCACCTGCGCCTCCTCCACGGCCGCGACCACCGCTGCCCGCTGGGCGTCGTCGAAGGCCTCTGCCACCTGCCCGAGCTCGTCACGCCGCTCACCCGCCAACCGGGGCGCCTCGACGTCCACGTCCACGCTCTCGCCCGACCGCAGCCGCGCCGTCACCTGCGGGAGCCGGAAGCGGGCGTGGTGCAGAGTGTGCGTTCGCAGGTCCTGGAGACGGCGCCCGAGCCGCTGGGACCCGGTCACCGCCACCACGACCGAGGCCAGGGCCACCGCGAGCGCGACCACACTCACCAGCAGCACGCTCAGGAGCAGATCCCGGGAGTGCGCGTGGCCCGTCTCCACGATCTCGACCATCCGCGCGTGCTCGACCGCGCGCAGGCGCTCGTCGAGGGCTCCGGTGGCCTCGCTCCAGCTGCGGGAGTCGACGGGGACGCGGGTGTCGGGTCCGCCGGGGTTGCCGATGACGATGTCCTGGAGGTTGTACACCGAACGCTTCTGGGCGGAGCCGTTGAGTTCCTTGTAGTCCTGGCTGCGATGGCTGCCGGTGGCGGGCTCCACCTGGGTCCAGGTGTGGCGCTGGGCGCCCGCGGCGGACGCGAACCGTGTGTGGGCCCGGGCCGTGAAGGAGTCGGTGGCCATGGAGTGCGCCAGGACGGCGTCCTGCTGGCTGAGGTACTCGCGGGAGCGCAACAGGGAGGTGAGCGAGCGCAGGTGGGGGGAGAGGGCGACGTCGGTGCGGTCGACCTGGGCGTCCCAGATCTCCAGCCCGGACTCGATCATGCGGTTGTAGGGCTGGGCGGCGACCTCCAGGGCGTCGACTCCGGGATCGAGGGTGTCGACCACCTCGGTGCGGTGGCGTTCCAACAGGTTGAGCTGGCTCTGGAGGGTGAGGACCTCGGCGGGCAGGTCGCCGCGGCCGAACCGGCCCAGGGCCCGGTCGAGGGTGAGAGCGCTCTCGTCGGTGGCGGTTCGGGCGGCCTCGAGCTGGTCGAGTTCGCCGCGCGTGGGCCGGTGGGCCACGCCCATGGTGGCGCGCCGCTCCCGCTGAAGGTGGGTGAGGACGTCCACGACGGGCTCGCCGACCTCGTCGATGAAGGCCGTGGTGGCGCCCAGATCGCGGATGTCCGTGGCCAGGACGGTGCTGAAGACCGCCCACAGGGCCAGCAGGGCGGTGCTGGGGAGGAGCACCAGGCTGACCATGCGGGCACGAAGCGAGGAGCGCTTCTCGTTGGGCATGGGCTCGCTTCCGGGGGGAGGGGCGCGCGTGGCTGCTCGCGCAAG
>NZ_LAVM01000030.1:0-61118 GCF_001083815.1 Nocardiopsis sp. SBT366
GCCACTACCCAGCTTCCCGGACAGCACGTAGGGACCGATGGTGGCCGGATCTCCGGCGGCCAGCGGTTCCAGGTTCTTCGGGAGCCCATCCGACGGCAAGCGACCCTCCCCGACGGTGTCCAAACCCCGCCTTGCCCCAAGGTAGCGGTGTTTGTGCCCTGATTCCCACTCACGGACCGGATTGGGTCGTTCGAGGGTTGGGCGGTGACTGACATGACAGTGGTGACGAACCCTGGATCGAGTGGCCCCGCCCTCCTGGACGCGGGTGTCCGCGCCGGTGGGAGGCGGTGAACACGGCGCACCCCGTGGAGGGGTCTGTGTTCACGCAAGGTGGGGGTTCCTTTACGATTGGGGACTCGTGACCGTTGATACCACCGTAACCGTGCGGGTCCCCGCGAAGGTGAACCTCCAGTTGGCGGTGGGGCCCAGACGCGAGGACGGTTTCCACGCCCTCGTGAACGTGTTCCACGCCGTCTCGCTGTTCGATGAGGTTACCGTCAAGGCGGCGTCTCCGCGTCGGCCGCGTGCCCTCACCGCGTTGACCGCCACCGGGCAGTCCGAGTCCCACCTGGCCCGGGTGCCGCTGGACGAGAGCAACCTCGCGGCCCGCGCCGCGATCCTGCTGGCCGAGGAGACGGGTGCGGGCTTCCCCGTCGACATCCACCTCGACAAGCGCATCCCCGTGGCGGGTGGCATGGCGGGGGGCAGCGCGGACGCCGCCGCGGCCCTGGTCGCCTGCGACCGCCTGTGGGGCTGTGACCTGTCCAGGGAGCGGCTCCTCGACCTCGCCGCCCGGCTCGGCAGCGACGTGGCCTTCGGGTTGGTCGGCGACACGGCGGTGGGGACCGGACGGGGTGAACTCCTCGAACCGATGGCCAGCCCCGGTCGGTACCGCTGGGTGTTCGCGCTCTCCCCGCGCGGACTGTCCACCGCCGACGTGTTCGGCGAGTACGACCGCCTGCGCCCCGACGCCCCGGAGCCGCGCCCGGACGCCGCTCTGGAGAAGGCCCTGGCCAGCGGCGACGCGGTGGCCCTCGGCGCGTCCCTGAGCAACGACCTCCAGCCCGCGGCGCTCTCGCTTCTGCCGGAGCTGCGCCGGACCCTGGACGCGGGCCGCTCCGCCGGGGCGCTCGGCGCCCTGGTGTCGGGCTCGGGCCCCACGTGCGCCTTCCTGGTCGGAGGCGGGGGAGAGGACCCGGGCGCCGTCGCGGAGCGGGAGGCGGGGGTGGTGTCCGCCCTGCGGTCCACCGGCCTGTGCGAGCAGGTCATCGCGGCTGACGGCGACGTACCCGGAACCACCATCGTGTGACGTAAATCACTGGGTCCAGTGTCGCGATTCGACGGATTCCGACCATTGACCTCAACCATGGTTGAGGAAGAACACTGGGCGCATGACGACGCCAGCCACCTTCTCCAGGTACGCCGACCTCCCGGCGCTGATCGGGCTCATGGAGGGTGACGAGAAGCACAAAGCCGCCGCTCACTCCACCCTCGACGTTCTCTGGGTCCTCTACGACCGGGTCCTCGACGTCTCGCCCGAGACCGCCGAGGACCCGGCCCGGGACCGCTTCCTCCTCTCGAAGGGGCACGGACCGGCCGCCTTCTACGCCGTGCTCGCCGCCAAGGGCTTCCTCGACGTGTCCACCCTGCGCGGCTGGACCTCCTTCGACTCCCCGCTGGGCCACCACCCGGACCGCGTGCTGGTCCCCGGAGTCGAGATCGGCAGCGGCTCCCTCGGCCACGGCCTACCCCTCGCCCTGGGCACCGCCCTCGGTCTGCGTGCCCAGGGCGCGCGCAGGCCGGACGGCACCGAACCCCGCGTGGTGGTGCTGGTCGGCGACGGCGAACTCGACGAGGGCAGCAACCACGAGGCCATCGCCGCCGCCGCGCGCCTGAGCGCCGACAACCTGACCGTCGTGGTCATCGACAACGCCTCCGCCACCCACGGCTGGCCCGGAGGTGTCGGACGCAGGTTCGAGGTCGAGGGCTGGGAGACCCGAGAGGTCGCGGGCCGCGACCACGGCGCCCTCCACGACGCCTTCGCCCGCCCCGGCTCCGGACGGCCGCTGGCCGTCGTCGCCCGCGTCCGCAACGGAAACTGAAAGCGAGCCCGGACATGCGTGACACCTTCGCCGCAGCCACCCACGAGGCCCTCGACCGCGACCCCCGGACCGCGCTGGTCCTCGCCGCCATCTCCGCGGGCATGTTCCGCCGCGCCGCCGCCCGCCACCCGGGCAGGGTGATCGACCTCGGCATCCGCGAACAGGCGATGATCGGCGTCGCGGGAGGCCTGGCGCTCACCGGCATGCGACCGATCGTGCACAGCTACGCGCCGTTCCTGGTCGAACGCCCCTTCGAGCAGCTCAAGATCTCCCTCACGCACCAGGGCGTCGGAGCAGTCCTGGTGAGCATCGGCGCCTCACACGACACCTCGGCCGAGGGCCGCACCCACCAGGCGCCCGGGGACGTGGCGCTCCTGGACACGCTCCCCGGGTGGACCGTGCACGTGCCCGGGCACCCCGACGAGGCGCGGACCATGATGGAGCGGGCGGTACCCGGCGACGACCTCGTCTACCTGCGCCTGTCCACCCACAGCAACAGGGCGGCCCTGCCCGTCGGACCCCGCCTCAACGTGGTGCGCACCGGTTCGTCGCGCTCCGCCGGGGTGGTGGTGGCGGTCGGACCGATGCTGGACCGGGTGCTGGAGGCCACCGCGGACCTCGACGTCACCGTGGCCCACACCTCCACCGTCCGTCCCTTCGACCACGAGGGGCTCAGCACCCTCACCGGTGCGGCGGGCAACGCCGACGTGCTGATCGTGGAGCCCTACCTGAAGGGAACCTCGGCCCACGAGGTGGCCGAGGCCCTGGGCGACCGCCGCCACCGCCAGCTCTCCCTGGGCGTGTCGCGCCGCAGCGAGGTGCGCGCCTACGGCACGGCCGCCGACCACGACCGCGTCCACGGTCTGGACGTCGAGGGAATCGCGAAGTCCGCCCGGGACTTCTTCCTGGTGTAGCGACCTTCCAGAGCCCGCCCGGGGCCTCGCGTGGTGCGGCCCCGGGCGTTCCCCTCCTAACAGCCGTACGTTCTGCCGTCCGCCGCCTTGCCCCAGTTGCAGCTGCTGATCGTGCCGCCGGCCTTGTTGTCGTCCTTGCTGCCCGGCTTCTTCAGCCGCAGGTCCGGGCTGCGCCCGGTGCCGTCGTTGGGCAGGACGTGGCGCGCGTAGCCCCGGTAGACGTGGTGCTTGCCCTTGGCGTCCCGGTGGTTCTTCCCGGAGCCGGTGTGCACGTGGACGACGCCGCCCGCCGGGAGGTTGTACGCGGGCAGGGCACGGCCGTAGGTGTTCGAGGTGATGTCCGGGACGTGGCCCCTGAGGTTGACGGTCTTCTTCGTCACGTTCTTCAGGACGAAGTACTCGCCGTTGAGGTTGGTCTGCTTGTTGTTCTTGACGTCGGCCCCGGCGGCGTTGGGCCGCACGTGGGTGATCATCAGGGCGCCCGTGGTGGAGGCCGCGTGCGCCGGGACGGGCGCGAGGAGGGCGGCGAGGAGGGCGGCCGCGACGGCGGCACGGATGGAGCGCATGGGCTCCCCTTTCGGTACGCGTCCGTCCTGCGGTGCGAGCCTCCAGGGGGTGGCTCCCAAGCGGGGGACCGAGGACAGGGCAGAAGAGTAGCCCTTCCGTGCGGCGATCGGTGGCGAAATGAGCCGACAAGCGAAAAGTGTCGTTCCTGGCGGTCAGTCGGTCCGCGCACCTTCGCGGGGGCAGCACAATGGGAGGTGATGACGAATCTGGTCAACCTTCAGGACGTGTCCCTGGCCTACGGGCCGCTCGTGCTCCTCGACGAGGTCTCCCTCGGCGTGGACGAGGGCGAACGCATCGGGGTGGTGGGCCGCAACGGCGGCGGCAAGTCGACGATGATCTCCGTGCTCGCCGGGCGGACCGAACCCGACTCCGGTCGGGTCGTGCACAACCGCGGGCTGCGGGTCGGCTTCCTGCACCAGCGCGACGACTTCCCCGACAGCACCGTCGGCGAGTTCGTGCTGGGCGGCCGGGCCGAGCACGAGTGGGCGGGGGACGCGCGCATCCGCGACATCCTCCGGGGCCTGCTCGGCGGCTGGGACCTCAACGTGCCCATGTCCGGGCTGTCCGGCGGTGAGCGCCGCCGCTCCGGGCTGGCCCGCCTGCTGGTGGACGACCACGATCTCATCATCCTGGACGAGCCCACCAACCACCTCGACATCGAGGGCATCGCCTGGCTGGCCGAGCACCTGCGCGGCCGCCCGGAGTCGCTCGTGGTCGTCACCCACGACCGGTGGTTCCTGGACGCCGTGACCACCCGCACCTGGGAGGTCGGGCGCGGCACCGTCGAGAGGTACGAGGGCGGGTACGCCGCCTACGTGCTGGCCAAGGCCGAGCGGGACCGCCAGGCCGCCGCCGAGGAGGACCGCCGCCAGAACCTCATGCGCAAGGAGCTCGCGTGGCTGCGCAGGGGAGCGCCCGCGCGCACCTCCAAGCCCAAGTTCCGCATCGAGGCGGCCAACCAGCTCATCGCGAACGAGCCGCCGCCCCGCGACTCCGTGGAGCTGGTCCGCTTCGCCAGCTCGCGCCTGGGCAAGACCGTCATCGACCTCAAGAAGGTCTCGGTCGCCATCCCCGACCGCACCCTGCTGGACGAACTCACCTGGCAGCTGGGCCCCGGCGACCGGGTGGGCCTGGTCGGCGTGAACGGCGCGGGCAAGTCGACCCTGCTGAAGATCCTTGCCGAGGAGCGCGAGCCCGACTCCGGGACGGTGCGCACCGGCCGGACCGTGAAGCTGGCGCACCTGTCTCAGAACGTCGTCGAGCTCGACCCCACCGCCCGCCCGCTCCAGGCCGTCATGGACGTGCGCGAACACATCACCATCGGCAAGCGGGACTACACCGCCAGCCAGATGCTGGAGAAGTTCGGCTTCCGGGGCGAGCGCCAGTGGACGCCGATCGGCGACCTGTCCGGCGGTGAGAAGCGCCGCCTCCAGCTGCTGCGCCTGCTCATGGACGAGCCCAACGTGCTGCTGCTGGACGAGCCCACCAACGACCTGGACATCGAGACCCTGACCGAGCTGGAGGACCTCCTCGACGGCTGGCCGGGGTCCCTCGTGCTGGTCAGCCACGACCGCTACTTCCTGGAGCGGATCACCGACCGCGTGCTCGCCCTGATGGGAGACGGCAGCCTCGCCTTCCTGCCCGGAGGGGTGGACGAGTACCTGGAGCGCCGGGAGGCCACCGCCGACGAGGTCACCGTGCCCCTGGGCGCCTCCGAGACCGCCGTGCAGACGCCCGCCACCCCCGCCGTGTCCCAGGCGGAGCGCCGCGCCGCCCAGAAGGAGATGCAGCGCGTCGAACGGCGGATGGACAGGATCGCCAAGCGCGAGGAACAGCTCCACGAGCAGATGGCGGCCGCGGCGGAGGACTACACCAAGCTCGCCGAACTCGACGGCGAGGCCAGGACCCTCGCCTCCGAGAAGGAGGAGCTGGAGATGGTGTGGCTGGAGCAGGCCGAGCTGGTCGGCGACTGAGTCACCCCAGGCCGACAGCTGGGTGACGGATCAGCGGCCCTCCCGGGCCTTCGTCGCGCAGGAGATGCAGGTGCGGGCCACGGGCCGGGCCAGCAACCGCTCGGGGGAGACGGGCTCTCCGCAGCGCTCACAGTGACCGTAGTGGCCCTGGGCGATCCTCCCCAGGGCCGCTTCCACGTCGGCCAGGTGACGCTCAGCGGAGGCGAGTGTCGCGCTCGCGTGTGAGCGCTCGAAGGCGATCGTCGACCCTTCGGGGTCGTGCTCGTCGTCCGTCGCCGTGTCCTGGGTCGCCTCGACGATCGAGTCGAAGCTCCGGGTCAGGGAGAGGATCAACGCGGACGTGCGCTCGCGGTCGGCGGTCAGCAGCCCACGGATCTCGGCGAGGCCGTCCCGGAGGGACTCCGGTGACCCGTCTCCGGGCCGTGGGCCCGCCGAACGCTCGAACGGCACCATGTCGCCTCCTCTCGGACGGTTTCCCGCAGTGGCCGCGGAGCGCGTCCACCAGACCTCCTGTAGAACGCTGCCACCCGCCGGGCATTCCCGCCGGGAGGCAGCCCGTAGGCTGCTCGCAGGGCGCGTACGGTTCCGAACTCAGGAGGAGACACCATGGCTGACCTGGACGACATCCCGGTGACCATGATCGACGGCCGCGAGACCACCTTCGGTGAGTGGTCCGGCAAGGTGCGCCTGGTGGTGAACGTGGCGTCCCGTTGCGGACTCACCCCGCAGTACGGCGCGCTGGAGGAGCTCCAGAAGCGCTACGAGGACCGGGGCTTCACCGTGCTGGGCTTTCCCAGCAACCAGTTCCTCCAGGAGTTCGGCGGTGAGGAGAAGATCGCCGAGTACTGCTCGATGACCTGGGGGGTGACCTTCCCGATGACCAGCAAGGTGAAGGTCAACGGCCGGGGCCAGCACCCCCTCTACGCCGAACTCACCGAGGTCCCCGACACCGAGGGGCACGCCGGACGGGTCAAGTGGAACTTCGAGAAGTTCCTGGTGCTCCCGGACGGCACCGTGCACCGGTTCCGCCCCTCCACCGTCCCCGACGCCCCCGGGATCGTGGAGCTCATCGAGCGCTCCCTCCCCGAGGGTGGCTAGCGGAGGCGGTCGCGGAAGACCTCGGCGATCGCCTGGGCGCCGGCGAGGTTGGTGTGGATGTCCGGGCCCCGGGCGGCGTCGCACATCCAGGTGAGGTCGCAGATCCGCTGGAGGTTGACCGGCATGCCCGTGGTGCTGTCGGCGGGCACCTCGGTGTCGGAGCCGTCGAAAACGGTGTCCACGTCGGCCACGTCGATCCCGGCGGCCTCGTAGGAGGCGGTCAGCGACGCGTTCACCCGGTCGAGGATCTCCACGGTGCGCTCGGACTGGCTCGTGTTCCCGGGTTCCTCCAGGAGGGAGAGGGCCAGGAACGGGTTGTAGTAGGTCATCCCGACGATCCGCGTGCTCGGGTCCGCGGCCCCCACCAGGCGCTCGGCGATGACCGGCACCTCGGTCTCCAGGCGCTCCAGTCCGTCCGCCACGCAGTCCTCGTCGACACCGATCCCGTTGATGCCGAGCGCCTCCTCATGGACGCCCTCCACGCAGTCGGTGAAGTTGTTGCCGCCGATGGTGAGGGTGACCAGGTCGACCGCGTCACCGTTCTCGCGCAGGAACTCCTCGGCCTGGTCGAGCTGGGACCCCGCCTCGTAGCGGTCGTCGCAGCCGGGGATGCCGCCGCCGACAAAGGTCGTGGTGTCCTCCCCGCCGCACCCCATGCGCTCGTGCCGGAGGGTGGAGTCGGCGTCCTTCAGGGAGCGGTACAGGACGTCCGTGTACCCCTCGGAGGTCTCCCGGCCCCGACCCTGCTCGTCGGGCTGCACCCCCACGGTCAGCGAGTCGCCCAGGGACAGGTAGTGGCTCGTGGTGGGTTCCTCGGTGTCCCCACCGGAGCAGCCCGTGACGACGAGGGTCACGGCGAGGAAGGCGGTCCAACGGATTCTCAACGTGCTCTCCAACCAGGGTCCGTACGGAAAGTGACGCGGGCCCCCGGACGGAACGGTCGTCACCCTTGAGGGCCGGACGGGATCCCGTCGAGGGGCGCGAGAAGGCTTCTCAGTAACGATGCCAGCTGCTCGCGCTCCGCGGCGGGCATCGGTGCCAGGAGGGTCTCCTCGTAGCTGAGAAGCGAGGCCAGGGCCGCGTCGATCCGCTCGGCGCCCCTGGCGGTCAGCCGGACGAGCACGCCGCGCTTGTCGGCGGGGTCGGGGCGGCGGCGCACGAGTTCGGCGGCGGCCAGCCGGTCCACGCGGTTGGTCATGGTGCCGGAGGTGACCAGGGTGGCGCGGAGCAGGCGTCCGGGGCTGAGCTCGTAGGGCGGGCCCGAGCGGCGGAGTTCGGCGAGGACGTCGAACTCCCAGGGCTCCAGGGCGTGTTCGGTGAAGACGGTGCGGCGGGCGCGGTCGAGGTGGCGCGCGAGCCGGGACACCCGGCTGAACACCTCCAGGGGCGTCACGTCCACGTCCGGCCGCTCGGAGCGCCACGCCTCGATCAGCCCATCCACCTCATCGCGCATGGCACCAGCATATCTCTTGACATCAAGATAGTGGGGCGGGTATACGAATCCCACCCGCCCCACTGGTGACCAGGGGCGACGTCCCCTCCTGTGGCCAGCGCCACAGAAGGGTCAGCGCTTCCTGCGTGTGTCCAGTCTCGGCTTGGCCTCCAACGCGGAGAGCCCGTTCCAGGCCAGGTTGACCAGGTGCGCCGCCACAACCTCGCGCTTGGGCCTGCGCACCTCCAGCCACCACTGGCCGGTCAGCGCCCACATGCCCACCAGGGCCTGCGCGTACATCGGGGCGAGCGCCGGGTCGTAACCGCGTTCGGCGAACTCGTCCACCATGATGTGCTCGACCTGGCTGGCGATGTCGTTGAGCAGGCTCGCGAAACTGCCGGTCCCGGAGGCCACGTGCGAGTCACGGGTGAGCACCCGGAACCCCACGCTGTCCTCCTCGACGTACCGCAGCAGGGCCAGGGCTGCCTTCTCGATCTTGCTTCGGGCGTCGTCGGCGGTGAGCGCCTCGCCCATCATGTCCAGGAGCGTGCGCATCTCCCGGTCCACGACGACGGCGTAGATGCCCTCCTTGCCACCGAAGTGCTCGTAGACCACGGGCTTGGACACTCCGGCCCGCGCGGCGATCTCCTCGACGGAGGTCGCGTCGAACCCTCGTTCGGCGAACAGCTCCCGGCCGATCCCCAACAGCTGTTGCCGACGCTCCTTGCCCGTCATGCGCTTGCGGCGCACTCGGGTCCCCTGCTCGCTGTCGGCTGCTCCCATGATGGTTATCGATCCTAGACCTTGACCCGCTTGGCAGCGAGCCGTTCGTTGTTGGGCCAGCGGACCTTGGTGGCCCAGCCGAACTTCTCGAAGGCCCAGATGACCCTGGCGGAGATGTCGATCTGGCCCTTGAGCACACCGTGGCGGGCGCAGGTCGGGTCGGCGTGGTGCAGGTTGTGCCAGGACTCACCGAAGGAGGGGATGGCCAGCCACCACACGTTGCGGGAGCGGTCGCGGACCTCGAAGTTCTCCTCGCCGATGGTGTGGCAGATGGAGTTGATCGACCAGGTCACGTGGTGCAGCAGCGCGACACGGACGAGGCTCGCCCAGAAGAACGCGGTGACCGCGCCCCACAGGGACATGGTGACCAGGCCGCCGATGGCGGCGGGGGCGAAGAGGGAGAACAGCACGATCGGCAGGAACAGCTTGTCGACGAGGACGACGTCCTTGTCCTTGAGCAGGTCCGGGGTGAAGCGGCGCGGCGAGGTCTTCTTCTCGTCCAGGTACATCCACGCCATGTGGGCGTAGTACATGCCCTTGGCCACGGACTTCCAGTCGTCGCCGAAGCGCCACGGCGAGTGCGGGTCGCCCTCGGCGTCCGCGTACTTGTGGTGGCGGCGGTGGTCGGCCACCCACTTGATGACGCTGCCCTCGATGGCCATGGAGCCCGCGATCGCCAGCGCGATCCGCAGCGGGCGGTTGGCCTTGAAGGAACCGTGGGTGAAGTGGCGGTGGAAGCCGACGGTGATGCCCAGGCCGCTGATCACGTAGAAGACCGTGGCGATCGCGATGTCGGTCAGTGACAGGCCCCAGCCCCAGAAGAACGGCACCGCGGCGAGCAGGGCGATCAGGGGCACGAACACGAAGGCGAAGACCGTGTAGCGCTCGGCCTTGCCCCGCAGTTCGGGCTCGTACTCGGGGATCGCCTCACGCTTGGGCGCGTCGGCGGCGGTCCCGGCGGGCTTCTCGGTGCCTTCGGTCGGCACCTCGGGGGCAGCGGTCATGGGTCTTGCACACCTCGTCACGGAGAACGTCGTCACCGGTCGGGACGGCGTCACGGGTGCGGTGCACCCGTCGGGACGGCCCAACCTATTCCTACGTAACCGTAACCTACGACCCCGTAGGTTTGGCAAGCCCCCGGGGGGAGGCGCTATGTTGGTGTCGAGCGTCCGGGCCACGGTCCGGAGCGTTCCCGGATGATGTAATCGGCAGCATCTGGGGTTTTGGTCCCCATCGTCCAGGTTCGAGCCCTGGTCCGGGAGCAACCCCCGCCGTCACGCGACCGTCCCCGTCAAGGGGACGGGACGCACCCCGTGCGCCCCACGGGTGAGGGACGGCGGTACAACTCACACCGGCGTCCGGCCGGCCCGCTCCTGCGGGCGTCCGCCGGGCGCCGCGCGCGTGGCGCCCTCATGTGCCTGATGTGTGCCGGTGACACACATGTATCCTTCCCATGTCGGCCGCTGGTCATCCGACGGCCGCCCGCGCGGCATGCGGGTCGCGCCGCCGAAGGGTGAGCCGACGTTCATATGCCAGCTATCACGAGGGGTCTCCTCCAGTGAGCGTGAACCGTCCGGCTGCCGTGATCATCCTCGCGGCGGGTGAGGGCACCCGAATGAAGTCGAAGCTTCCCAAGGTGCTTCACGAACTCAACGGCCGCAGCATGCTCGGCCACGTGCTCCACGCGTCCCGAGAACTCGAACCAGGCAACACGGTGGTGGTCGTCGGCCACGCCCGTGACCAGGTGAGAGCCCACCTGGCCGAGGTGGCCCCCGAGGCCACCACGGCGGTGCAGGAGGAACAGAACGGCACCGGCCACGCCGTGCGCATGGCCGTCGAGGACCTGGCCGCGAAGGGCGTCGAGCTCTCCGGAACCGTCGTCCTGACCTGCGGTGACACCCCCCTGCTGCGCGGTGAGACGCTCGCCTCGCTGGTCACGGCGCACGAGAAGGAGGGCAACGCGGTCACCGTGCTGTCCGCCCGCGTCCCCGACCCCCACGGCTACGGACGCATCGTGCGCGACGCCGACGGCGCCTTCACCGAGATCGTCGAACACGCCGACGCCACGCCCGAGCAGCACCTCGTGGACGAGATCAACTCCGGGATGTACGCCTTCGACGGCGCGCTCCTGAGCCAGGTCGTCAAACGCCTGTCCACGGACAACGCCAAGGGCGAGGAGTACATCACCGACGCCGTGGGCCTGCTCCGCGGCGACGGCCACCGGGTGGACGCCTGGAGCGCCGAGGACTGGAACGAGGTCCAGGGCGTCAACAACCGGGTCCAGCTCTCCGAGGCCCGCCGCGTCCTCAACGACCGCCTCCTGACGGAGCACATGCTCTCGGGAGTGACCATCGTCGACCCCGCCACGACCTGGGTGGACGCCCAGGTCAGCATCGGCGCGGACACTGTGGTCCACCCCAACAGCCGCCTCTACGGCACCACGCGGATCGGCGAGGACGCCGAGGTCGGCCCCGGCGCCGACCTGCGCGACACCGTGGTCAGCGACGGCGCGAAGGTCCGCGAGACCACCGCGGACGGGGCGGAGATCGGCCCCGGGGCCACCGTCGGCCCCTACACCTACCTGCGGCCGGGCACCCGCCTGGCCGAGCGGACCAAGGCCGGAGCCTTCGTCGAGGTCAAGAACTCGAACGTCGGCACCGGTTCCAAGATCCCGCACCTGACCTACGTCGGCGACGCGGACATCGGGGTGGGCAGCAACATCGGCTGCTCCTCCGTGTTCGTCAACTACGACGGGGTCAACAAGTCCCGGAGCACGATCGGCGACCACGTCCGCATCGGCAGCGACAACACCATCGTCGCTCCCGTGTCGGTGGGCGACGGAGCCTACTCCGGGGCCGGGACCGTGGTCCGTGACGATGTCCCGCCCGGTGCCCTGGCGATTTCCGAAGGACACCGGCAGCGTAACGTCGAGGGCTGGACGCGGCGCAAGCGTCCGGGAACTCCGCCCGCCGAGGCGGCGGAGCAGGCGGAACGGCACAGAGCCGACGCCGCGAACAAGCAGTGACTGTGGGGGAGAAACACGTGACCGGCATGAAGGCCACCGGCCAGAAACAACTGATGCTGTTCTCGGGGCGTACGCACCCGGCTCTGGCCGAGGAGGTGGCGAAGGAGCTGGGGATAGAGGTGGTCCCCACCCGGTTCGACACCTTCGCCAACGGCGAGATCTTCATGCGGTACCTGGAGTCGGTGCGCGGCAGTGACGCGTTCGTCATCCAGAGCCACGCCGACCCGGTCAACGAGTCGATCATGGAGCAGCTGATCATGGTGGACGCGCTCAAGCGCGCCTCCGCCAAGCGGATCACCGTGGTCACGCCGATCCTGGGCTACGCCCGCCAGGACAAGAAGCACCGGGGCCGCGAGCCCATCTCCTCGCGCCTGGTCACCGACCTGTTCCGGACCGCCGGGGCGGACCGGATGATGGCGGTGGACCTGCACACCGACCAGATCCAGGGCTTCTTCGACGGCCCGGTGGACCACCTCTTCGCGCTGCCGATCCTGGCCGACCACATCGCCACCCAGGTCGACCACTCGGAGATCACGGTCGTCTCCCCCGACGCCGGGCGCGTGCGCACCGCGGACCGCTGGGCGGACCGCCTGGGCGCGCCCCTGGCCATCATCCACAAGCGCCGTGACCCGGACGTCGCCAACCAGGTGAAGGTCCACGAGGTCGTCGGTGAGGTCAAGGACCGCGTGTGCGTCCTGGTCGACGACATGATCGACACCGGCGGCACCATCGTGAAGGCCTCCGAGGCCCTCTTCGAGCAGGGCGCCAAGAAGGTCCTGGTCGCCGCCACGCACGGTGTGCTGTCCGGCCCGGCCGCCGAGCGCCTCCAGAACTCGCGTATCTCCGAGGTCGTCATCACCAACACGCTCCCCGTCCCGGAGGAGCGCGCCTTCGAGAAGCTCACGCAGCTCTCGATCGCCCCGCTGGTCGCCCGCGCGATCAACGAGGTCTTCACCGACGGCTCCGTCACGAGCCTGTTCGACTAGGGCGAGGGCACCCGCGCCCGGCGCGGGTGCCGTCCGGCCGAGGCCGGAACCGGTCCCGAGGTGGGCCATGTACGGAGTCGTCACCAGAGACAGTAGACTTGGCCGAGTGCCCCCGTGTCCGGGTGGATTCCTTTCGTGTCTCCTCCTGGAATCAACGCGGGCAGGGGTGCGCGACGAGCGTTCCCGGGCCGGACGGGTCCGGTGACGGCTCGCCGGGCACGCCTGGAACCAGGGCGGTCGAGTCCCCTGCAAGTTGGGTGACCCCGTCACAATTCTCCGCCGAGGGCGGGAATCGTTCGTACTACTGGAGTCGTGTGCCCCGTGCTGCGGGGTTGAACCCGAGGAGTTTTGTCGTGTCCGAGGTACGTATCGCTGCCGAGCCCCGCACGGAATTCGGCAAGGGCGCCTCCCGTCGCGCCCGCCGCGCGGGTAAGGTGCCGGCCGTCCTCTACGGCCACGGCACCGAGCCCCGCCACCTGAACCTGCCGGGCCACGAGCTCATGCTCGCCCTGAAGACCCCGAACGTCCTGATTCGCCTTGGTGGCCTGGACAAGGACAACCTTGCCCTCCCCAAGAGCGTGCAGCGCGACGCCATCAAGGGCTTCCTGGAGCACGTCGACCTGCTGGTCGTCTCCAAGGGCGAGAAGGTCGAGGTCGAGATCAACGTCTCCCTCACCGGTGAGGTCAAGGCTCCCGGCGTGCTCAACCAGGAGCTCGTCACCGTGACCGTGGAGGCCGAGGCCACCCGCATCCCCGATGGTGTCGAGTTCGACATCGACGGGCTGGAGGTCGGCGCCAACCCGACCGCCGCCGACCTGAAGCTGCCCTCGGGCGTTTCCCTGGTCACCGACCCCGAGTCGATCCTGCTCACCGTCTCCGCGCCGCGCGTGGAGGAGGAGCCGGAGACCAGCACCGAGGCTGCCGAGGCCAACGAGGAGGCCGCCGCCGAGTAGGCGCGGTCCCGCACCACACATCACAGAGCGCGCGGTCCCCGATCCGGGGGGCCGCGCGCTCTGCGTGCGGCGGGGTGCGGTTGCGGTGCCGATAGTGTCGGTCGGCATGTGGAGAGTGTTGAGCAGGTTGGGTATCCGGAAGAGCGGGAACGGCGAGGACATGGTCGAGGCGGAGCGCTGGCTGGTGGTCGGGTTGGGCAACCCGGGCCCGAAGTACGCGGGCAACCGGCACAACGCCGGGTTCATGGTGGTGGACGCCATGGCCGCCGAGAAGGGCGAGCGCTGGAAGGTCCACAAGGCGCACGCCGAGGTCGTGGAGACCCGGATCGAGGGCGCCCCGGTGGTTCTGGCCAAGCCGCGCACCTTCATGAACGTGTCCGGCGGGCCGATCGCCGGGCTGGCGAAGTTCTACAAGGTCCCGATGGAGCGGATCATCGTCGTGCACGACGAGATGGACATCGACTTCGGGGCGCTCAAGCTCAAGAAGGGCGGCGGGTCCGGCGGCCACAACGGCCTGAAGTCGGCCACCGCCTCCCTGTCCGGCCCGGACTACCTGAGGGTCCGCTTCGGCGTGGGTCGGCCTCCCGGGCGCATGGACCCGGCCGCGTACGTGCTGCGGGACTTCTCCTCCACGGAGGCCCCCGAGCTGGACCTGAACGTGGAGCGCGCCGCCGACGCGGTGCGCACCATCCTCAAGGACGGCCTGGGCCGGGCGCAGAACATCTTCCACACCGCCGCCTGAAGCAGCCCGCTGCCTGCCTCCAGGGGGCGGGTCAGCCGCGCAGCAGGCGCCAGGTGGCCAGCGCGCGGTCGCCGGGGGAGCCCTCTTCACCGGCCGCGTGGGCGATCGCCCCGACCAGGGCCCCCGCGAGGTAGGCGGCGTGCAGGGGCACCGGGACGTCGCCGAACCCGGGCGGCCGGGCCCCCTCGGCGAAGCGCGCCGCCAGGACCTCGGTGATACGGCTGCGGAGCTGGTTGGTGAGGCGGGCGCCGCCCCGGTCGGAGAACATTCGGCGGTAGAGCACCGCGTGGTCGGCCACGTGCCCGAACAGCGCCTCCAGTGGTTCGGGCGCGCGGTCGCGCGGGGCGTCCAGGGGGCACAGCTCCGCGCAGCGTGCGACGTGCGAGACGGCGCCCTCCATGGCGTCCGATATCAGGGACTCCAGATCGGGGTAGTGCTGGTAGACGGTGGCGCGGTTGACCTCCGCGCGGCGGGCGACGGCCGCCATCGTCAGGGATTCCAACTCCTGCTCGGCGGCCAGGGAGAGCAGTGTTGAGCGCAGGCGGTCGCGGGTGCGCCGCGCACGGGGGTCGTCCGGGTTCATGTCGTGAGTGTACGCGCATAAAACGACACCCGTTGCTTAACCAACGGGTGTCGTTTATGTTGGCCGTATGAGAGTGGAGATCTGGGCGGACGTGGTCTGCCCCTGGGCCTACATCGGACGACGGCGTCTCGCGCGGGCCGACCCCGGAGTCGAGGTCGTGTGGCGTCCCTACCGCATCGATCCCTCGGCACCCGCCGTGGCCGAACCCCTGGCGGAGGTGTTGCGCGACCCTCGACTGGACGAGGCGCTGCGTGCCTGCGCGCCGCACCTGACCCCGGTCCAGAATCGGGACCGGGTCGCCGGGATCGCCCGGGCCGAGGGACCGGCCGACCGTTGGGGCGCGGCCTGGCGCGCGAGCAGCCACGATGCCCACCGGCTCATCGCGCTGGCGGAGGAGGAGGGCGGCCCGGCGCTCCAGGACGCCGTGGCGGAGGGGGTCATGCGCGCCCACTTCGTGGGGGCCCTGGACATCTCCGACGCCCGGGTGTTGGAGGAGGTGGCCGTCGGGGCCGGGTTCGCCCGGGGCGCCGCGCTGCTGGTCGCGGGCGGTGGTGAGGAGCGGGTCCGCGAACTGCTGCTCACCGGGCGCGCCGACGGGGTCCGCACCTCGCCGACCCTCGTGGCCCGCGGCACCGCCTTGGCCGGGGCGCACGAGCCCGGGGTCATGGCGGACTTCCTGGCCGAGGCCTCGCGGCGGAGGCCGGGGGAGTTGCCGGAGGAGGTCCTGCGCCTGCGCCGGGCGGAGTCCCTCCTGGGCCGGAGCGACCCGCTGGGAGCGCTCGCGCTGCTCCGGCCCCTGATGGAGGAGCACGCGCGGGACCGCAACGTGCGCTTCCTCGCCGCCCGCGCCTACTACCGGTCCGCTCAGCTGAACCGGGCGCGGCGCACCCTGGAGGCGCTGCTGGGGGAGTCGGCCGACGACGCCTACGCGCATCTGCTGCTGGGGCGCACGCTCCAGCGGATGGGGCGGCACGGGGAGGCCGGGCGGCACCTCAGGCTGTCCGCTGTGATGGACCCCGCGCTCGTCTGAGTCGGCGCCCGGGGGTGGTCACCTACTGCGTCGATTTTCGGTCAGGACAGATTTACGACCAGTCGTGTCCCCTCAAAACGGTCGTGGACGGTCTCAGGGCAGACACATTCTCGGTTGGAATGGGACTTCTTTACCAACAGGCCGCCACCGATAGCGATTTTCCGACTACTTTTGGTTACTGTTCGGGTTGACGACAGGCGTTCTGTGCCCGGCGATACTCCCCGTCCCTGCCTTCCGCGTGGCTTCCACACGCGCGGGGGCGGTTACCCATGGTGAGTGTTCGAAGCCGTTCGTGGTCTTGGGGGATACGTGGTGACAACCAGTGGGACCGTCCAGGGAAAGCCCTCCGTTCGACGGCGTGAGCATCCAGTGCGGCCGGGCACGCCGGTCCGGGGCATCCGACGGATTCCGGTCAACACCGGACCCCGGGCCGACGCCTGGCTCCGCCCCTACGTCCTCGGCCTGGTGGCCCTGGACCTGACCGCCGCCGTCGTGGCGACCCTGGCCGGGAGCCTGGTCCGGTTCCACGACGCCCTCCTGGCCGGGACCACCACGCCCTACCTGCTACTCTCCCTGGTCCTGCCGCCGGTCTGGATCGTCTTCGTCCGACTCGGCGGCGGCTACGAACGGCGCTTCCTGGGAGTCGGAACCGAGGAGTACCGCAGGGTCGCGGTCGCCGGTGCGATCCTGGCCGCGACGGTCGCGGTCGGCGCCTACGCCGTCAAGTTCGACCTCGCTCGCGGCTACGTGCTGATCGCGCTGCCGCTGATCGTCCTGCTCTCCCTCGGCCTGCGCTACGCGCGCCGCAAGGCGCTGCACCGGCGCCGCCGATCCGGGGCCTGTATGAGCGGGGTCGTGGTCGTCGGCTACAGCGTGTCGGCGAGCGACCTCATCCGGCGGTTCCGCGACGAGATCTACCACGGCATGCGCGTGGTGGGCGTGTGCCTGCCCGCCCACGAGTCGGACGTCACCGAGGTGGAGGGCTGCCCGGTCCTGGGCTCCTTCACGGACGCCGCCGACGCAGCCGCCCTGGTCGGCGCGGACACCGTCGCGGTACTCGCCTGCCCCGAGATGGACGGTGCGGAACTGCGCCGACTCGCGTGGGAACTGGAGAAGACCGGAACCGACCTCAACGTGGCCTCGGCGCTCATGGAGGTGGCCGGTCCCCGGACCACCATCCGCCCCGTGGCCGGCCTGCCCCTGCTGCACGTGGAACACCCGGAGCTGGAGGGTGCACGCCGAGTGGTCAAGGGGGCCTTCGACCGCTGCGCCGCCGCCCTGGCGCTCCTCCTGCTCTCGCCCCTCTTCCTCGTCCTGTCCGTCCTGATCCGATCGGAGGGCGGTGGCCCCGCCTTCTTCCGGCAGACACGTGTGGGCCGGGGTGGCGCCGAGTTCACCGTGTACAAGTTCCGTACGATGGTGGTCGGGGCTGACGCGCTCAAGGCGATCCTCCAGCCCCGGAACGAGCACGACGGTGTGCTCTTCAAGATGCGTCGGGACCCCAGGGTCACGCCCGTGGGGGCGTGGCTGCGCCGCTACTCGCTCGACGAGCTACCCCAGCTCGTCAACGTGGTGCGCGGAGAGATGTCGCTCGTCGGCCCGCGGCCCCCGCTGCCGGAGGAGGTCGCCCAGTACGGGCACGACGTCCGCCGTCGGTTGGTGGTCAAACCGGGGATGACGGGTCTGTGGCAGGTCAGCGGCCGATCCGACCTCTCCTGGGAGGAATCGGTCCGACTCGATCTGCGGTACGTGGAAAACTGGTCGCTGACATTGGACATCCAGATCCTGTGGAAGACGTGGTCAGCGGTGATCCGTGGGGCGGGAGCATACTAGCCGGTGAACAACATCCGAAACGATCATGAGGTGGCCCGGGACCTGGCGAGCGAGGCCGGACAGCTGCTGCTGCGCCTGCGCGCCCGCCACGGATTCGACGAGCCCGAGGTCCTGCGCACACTGGGGGACCGCACCTCGCACGAGTTCCTCTTCTCCGCGCTCGGGCGGCTGCGGCCGAGCGACGCCGTCCTGTCCGAGGAGGGCGTGGACGAGCAGTCGAGGCTGAGGTCCCGGCGGGTGTGGATCATCGACCCGCTGGACGGGACCCGCGAGTTCTCCGAGCCCGGCCGTACCGACTGGGCGGTGCACGTGGCGCTCTGGGAGAACGGCGACCTGGTCGCCGGGGCGGTCGCGCTGCCCGCCCAGGGCAGCTGCCTGTCCACGGTCGACCCGCCGTGGCTGCCGGAGGAGCGCCCCGAGGGGCAGCGGCTGCGCATCACCGCCAGCCGGACCCGGCCCCCGGCGTTCGTTCAGCGCATGGCGACCCAGATGGGCGCCGAGGTGATCCCCATGGGATCGGCGGGCGCCAAGATCTGCGCCGTGCTGCTCGGGATCGCCGACATCTACGTGCACGCGGGCGGCCAGTACGAGTGGGACAGCGCCGCTCCGGTCGCCGTCGCGCGCGCCGCCGGACTGCACACGTCCAGGATCGACGGCTCGCAGCTGCGCTACAACGTAGCCGACCCGCTACTCCCCGATATCCTTGTATGCCGATCGGAATTGTCGGGTATGTTGTTGGCAAGCATCCGCGACGGCGCGGACCTTGACAGCGCCGGTCCGCACGCGGGGGGCTGAACCGCAGCACCCACCGCCGCGGAACCGGACTTGGGTGTCGGTATTTCTAAGGCGGATTCCATGGGTCAGGCGAGTCAGCAGGCGCTCGGGCGCTACCAGCTCTCCCAGCTGGACGTCCTCGAAGCCGAGGCGATCTTCATCATGCGCGAGGTGGCGGCGGAGTTCGAGCGGCCCGTGCTGCTCTTCTCCGGCGGCAAGGACTCCATCGTGATGCTGCGCCTGGCGGAGAAGGCCTTCTGGCCCGCCCCGGTGCCCTTCCCGGTGATGCACGTGGACACCGGGCACAACTTCGAAGAGGTCATCGAGTTCCGGGACCGGCGCGTCGCCCAGGCCGGGGTCCGGCTGGTGGTGGCCTCGGTCCAGGAACAGATCGACGCGGGCAAGGTCACCGAGCCCACCGGCCGCTGGGCCAGCCGCAACCGCCTCCAGACCTCGGCGCTGCTGGAGGCCATCGAGGAACACGGTTTCACGGCCGCCTTCGGGGGCGCCCGCCGTGACGAGGAGAAGGCCCGGGCCAAGGAACGGGTCTTCTCCTTCCGGGACGAGTTCGGCCAGTGGGACCCCAAGAACCAGCGCCCCGAGCTCTGGAACGTGTTCAACACCCGGATCAACCGGGACGAGCACATCCGGGTCTTCCCGATCTCCAACTGGACCGAGCTCGACGTGTGGGGATACATCCAGCGCGAGGAACTGGAGCTGCCCTCGATCTACTTCGCCCACCAGCGGAGCGTGTTCGAGCGCGACGGCATCCTGCTCGCGGACTCACCGCTCATCCAGCGGGACGAGACCGAGGTCCCGTTCACCGAGACCGTGCGCTACCGCACCGTCGGCGACCTCACGTGCACCGGCGCGGTCAAGTCCTCGGCTGTGGAGCTGGACGACATCATCGCGGAGATCGCCGCGACCCGGATCACCGAGCGCGGCCAGACCCGCGCCGACGACCGGGCCAGCGAGGCCGCCATGGAGGACCGCAAGCGCGAGGGCTACTTCTAGCCATGTCCCGGGCCTGCGCATCGCTCTGGCCCTTGTCCGGCGCCTTCGCAGAGGGATTCGGGTTGGGGGCGACACGGCATCCTCGGCCCGTTCCCCGCTGGCGGCTCGACTCGTCTTGCAGAACCCTCTGCGGCGTCCGAACGCCAGGGCCTCGGCCTCGCCGAGGCCAGCGATCCCCTCCGTATCTCCTGTCCCCACGGTTGTTGACCGCCCCACACTTCGCGCAGAGGACCAGTCACCATGAGCAACGACATCCTGCGGTTCGCCACGGCGGGCTCCGTCGACGACGGCAAGAGCACCCTGATCGGGCGCCTGCTGTACGACTCCAAGTCCATCTTCGAGGACCAGCTCGACGCAGTGGAGCGCACCAGCGCCGCGCGCGGCGAGGAACAGACCAACCTGGCGCTGCTCACGGACGGTCTGCGCGCGGAGCGCGAGCAGGGCATCACCATCGACGTGGCCTACCGCTACTTCGCCACGCCCAGGCGCACCTTCATCATCGCGGACACCCCCGGGCACATCCAGTACACCCGGAACATGGTCACGGGCGCCTCCACGGCCGACCTCGCGATCATCCTGGTGGACGCGCGCAAGGGCCTCCAGGAGCAGAGCCGCCGACACGCCTTCCTCACCACCCTGCTCCAGGTGCCGCACCTGGTGCTGGCGGTGAACAAGATGGACCTGGTCGACTACTCCCAGGACCGCTTCGAGGAGATCAAGTCCGAGTTCGCCGAGTTCGCGGCCAAGCTGGACGCGCGCGACCTCACGTTCGTGCCGATCTCCGCCCTGCACGGCGACAACGTGGTCAGCCAGTCGGAGAACATGCCCTGGTACACGGGCGGCTCCCTGCTGCACCACCTGGAGAACGTGCACATCGCCTCGGACCGCAACCTGATCGACGCGCGCTTCCCCGTGCAGTACGTGATCCGGCCGCACCGCTCGGACGACCCCGAACTGCACGACTACCGGGGCTACGCGGGCCAGCTCGCTGGCGGCGTCCTCAAGCCCGGTGACGAGGTCACCCACCTGCCCTCCGGGCTGTCCACGCGGATCAAGAAGATCCGCACGGCGGACGGGGAGGTCGCCGAGGCGTTCTCGCCCATGTCGGTCACCCTGCTGCTGGAGGACGAGATCGACATCTCCCGGGGCGACATGATCTGCCGCCCCAACAACACGCCCGCGGTGTCCCAGGACATCGAGGCGATGGTGTGCTGGATGACGGACACGCGCAAGCTCACGGCGCGCTCCAAGCTCGTCGTCAAGCACACGACCAGGACCGCGAAGGTGGTGGTCAAGGACCTGCGGTACCGGCTGGACGTGAACTCGTTGCACCGCGACGAGGGCGCGGACCACCTGTCGCTCAACGAGATCGGCCGGGTGCGGCTGCGCTCCACCCAGCCCCTGTTCGTGGACGAGTACGCCAAGAACCGGCAGACCGGCGGGTTCATCCTCATCGACGAGGCCACCAACACCACGGTGGGTGCCGGAATGGTCGTCAAAGCTGACTAGACGTACCCGCTGAATGGATAAACATTCCTCACGGGGTCGCCTTTTGGCGGCCCCGTTTCGCGTGTTCCGAGTGGTGCTCGTGGAGGGCCCGATCCGGCCCCCTCGGGCGCTGGTTTCTTAAGAGGACATTTCCGAGTGTGAATCCTCGGGGTACTTTTTCTGGTCCTCGGTGCCGATCGGGTCAGGGTCAATGGTGTGCCTGGAGGAGCCCAAGTTACCCGGCGTTAGGGCCGTGTGCAGGTGTGAGGACCAACCAGAGTGTCACCTCGAACGGAGTGTTCCTGGCCTATCGGATAGGAGTGCGGAGGGTGATCTTTGAGAAAAATTCGCTCAGCCTCTGGCATTCGGAGGTCAAGTCTGTCTAAAGTGTGCGAATCGCGTACAGGGTCGCAATCGATCCAATACGGACGGTTATGGCCTGGCGCGTGCTCCCACTATGGAAACCCCCACAAGGAGAAACGCGTGAAGAAGCACCCCACTCGCAGGGTCGCGTTCAGCGCCGTCGCGGTCAGTGCACTCACCATTCCCCTGGCGCTCGGCGGCGCCACGGCCGGCGCCTCGGACCTCGCGCCGGTGTACACGAACTCGTCCGCCTCCAGCGGCGACTGGTTCGTGGTCCTTGAGGACACCATCACCACGAGCTCCGTCTCCCCGGCCTCCCTCGGCATCTCCGAGAGCCAGGTCAACCACACCTACGAGGAGACCATCAACGGCTACTCGGCCGAGCTGAGCGCCGCCGAGGTCGAGGAGCTGCGCGCCCAGGACGGCGTCGCCTACATCGAGCAGGTCGGCGAAGCCACCACCATGGTCCCGTGGGGCCTGGACCGCATCGACCAGGAGGACCTGCCCCTGGACGGCTCCTACACCACGGAGTCGGACGGCAGCGGCACCTCCGTCTACATCATCGACACCGGCATCGACGACTCCCACCCGGACTTCGGCGGTCGCGCCGAGGTCGGATTCGACGCCACCGGCGGTGACGGCGGCGACCGTCAGGGCCACGGCACGCACGTCGCGGGCACCGTGGGCGCCGACAGTTACGGCGTGGCGCCGGGCGCCTCGCTCTACGGCGTGAAGGTCCTCGGCGACGACGGTTCGGGCACCTACGACGACGTCATCGCGGGCATCGAGTGGGTGGCCGAGAACGCCGACGCCAACGCGGTCGCCAACCTGTCCCTGGGCGGCCCGGCCTCGCAGGCCGTTGACGACGCCGTCAACGCCCTGGCCGACTCCGGCGTGTTCGTGGCGGTCGCCGCGGGCAACGAGGGCCAGGACGCGGGCAACGTCTCCCCGGGCGGCGCCGAGGGCGTGGTCAGCGTCGGTGCCTCCGACGAGTCCGACGCCACCGCCTCCTTCTCCAACCACGGCCCGTCCGTCGACATCTACGCTCCCGGCGTCGACGTCGAGTCCACCATCCCCGGTGGCGGCACGGACAGCTACTCCGGCACCTCCATGGCCAGCCCGCACGTGGCCGGCGCCGCCGCTCTGTACAAGAGCTCCCTCGGCGACGACGACCAGGGCGTCATCCTGGACTGGCTCGTCGAGAACGCCGGTGCGGACAAGCTCAGTGGCGTCCCCAGCAGCACCGTGAACCTGCTGCTGAACGTCGAGGGCCTGTAGGAACCCGCCGGGCTGTGGAGACCCCGCGCGTCCACACCCACCGGAACTGAACGGCGACACCGCGGCCCCGGGCCGGGAGTACACCTCCCGACCCGGGGCCGTCGCCGTGCGCCGGGGCAAGACCGTCACTATGCGTTCAGGATCCATCACCAAAGGTAATAGCCTTGGGTCGTGGATGGATATCGTCTGGTGTTCGTCGGCGGGATGGGCCGTTCCGGGTCCACGCTGATCGAACGCCTCCTTGGTGAGCTGCCCGGGTTCTGCTCCGTCGGTGAGATCGTGCACCTGTGGCGCCGGGGGCTGGTGGAGAACGAGCGCTGCGGGTGCGGGCTGCCCTTCGCCGACTGCGGTTTCTGGGGCGACGTGGGCAAACGGGCGTTCGGCGGCTGGGAGCGCCTGGACGTGGACGCGGTGCTCCGGCTCAAGGACAGCGTCGACCGGACCCGGTTCCTGCCGGGACTCCTCCAGGGTGCGGAGGGGGAGGGTGCCCTCGCCGCCCGGAGCGGGCGCTACACCGAGCTCTACCACCGGCTCTACTCCGCCGTCGCCGAGGTCAGCGGGGCCCGGGTGATCGTGGACGCCAGCAAACACGCCTCCCTGGCCGCCTGTCTGCGCTGGCGGTACGGCTCGAGGATGCGCCTCCTGCACGTGGTGCGCGACCCCAGGGCGGTGGCGCACTCCTGGAGCAAGAGGGTGGCCCGCCCGGACGCCGCGCCGGACAGCTCCGAGCCGGAGATGGCCCGGTACTCGGCGGGGCGCGCGGCGGTGCAGTGGATGACCCAGAACTCCACGCTGGACGAGCTGGCCCGGCAGGGGCTCCCGACACTCAGGGTGCGCTACGAGGACTTCGTGGCCGACCCCGAGGCCGAGTTCGGGCGCGTCGCCGCGTTCGCGGGGCACGCGGGCGACCCGCTCCGGCTGGGTGAGGACGGGGTGGAGCTCTCCGAGGGGCACGCCGTCTCCGGAAATCCGATGCGCTTCCAGGCGGGCCCCGTGGGGGTTCGGGCCGACCACGGATGGCGGCGGGGGCTGGCCCCGTGGCGCCGGTGTCTGGTGGAGGCGCTCACCGCTCCCACGCGCGGACGCTATGGGTACTGATGTCCGCTACCTGGTTCCCAGAGTGTTGCGTCGGCAAAAGATAACGTATGGTCATTACGCGAACACTCTGTGTTGTCATCGGGATAGCTGGGGGGCGGTTGACCATGGTGGGCGGACCGGTTCGAGTTTTGGCGGCGGCGGGGGCGGCACTGCTCGCACTGGGGCTGGCGGGGCTGGGTGACGAACCCCCCGCCGCCGCGAAACCGGCGGAGAACCGGCCGCCGGAGAGCCACCCGGTTCCCAACTCGGCGTCCTTCCTCGGACTGCCCTCCACCCGGGAGACCCACTGCACGGTCTCGGACATCCTCGAGCCCTCCTGCGGCGTCTGGTGGGGCGCCAGCCCCGACGGAGACGACGTGAAGGCGCTGGAGGCCGCGGCCGACCGCAAGATGGACATCGTCTACACTTGGCGCGGCATCGACCAGCCCGACGTCCCCGGTGACCGCGAGCTGCGCATGATCGCCGAGGGCCGGTTCGTGCACACCAACATCGAGGCCCGCGGCTTCACCCAGCCCGGGCGCCCCAACCTCGCCTACCGCGACATCATCGCCGGGCGCTTCGACTCCTCGCTGCGCTCCCAGGCACGGACCATCGCCGAACTGGACGTGCCCTACTTCGTCACCTTCGACCACGAGGCCGACGGCAAGGCCCGGTACAACAACCGGGGCACGCCGGAGGAGTTCGTGAGCTCCTGGCGCCACATCGTCGACCTCTACCGGTCCGAGGGCGCGGACAACGTCATCTGGGTCTGGAACGTGACCGGCTGGCCCGGCAACCTGGACCGCCTCCCCGGCCTGTGGCCCGGCAACGACTACGTCGACTGGATCAGCTGGGAGGCCTACAACATGACCGGCTGCGAGAAGATGAACAACTGGGACCACGTCGACTCCTTCGAGGACGCCCTGGCGCCCACCTACGAGTGGATCCAGCAGGAGGGTCCCAAACACGGCATCGACCCCGAGAAGCCGGTCATGGTCGGCGAGATGGGCACCACCGACATCGGGCCCAGCGCGACCACGAAGTGGTACACGGACGTCCCCGACGTCCTCAGGCGCTACGAGCGGGTGCGCGCCGTCAAGCTCTGGGACAGCCAGGTCGGAGACGACTGCGACTTCCGGGTCCTGGCCAACGAGCACGCCCGGCGCGGGTTCGAACAGGCGGGCAAGGACCCCTACGTGCACCTGCCCGACCGTGTCCGCCGCCTCGCGGAGTACGCGGTGACCCGCAACTGAGCCCGGTCGGTTCGGGGCCGCTCCGGTGCCACCGGGGCGGCCCCGGCGCGCTCAGCCGCCCACGGGCCTGGACATCGACCAGGTGTGCGGGCCGCCGTCGGGCAGGTCGTATTCCGCGGTGACGGCGAAGCCCAGTGACTCGTACAGCCGGACGTTCTCCCGCGTCGAGGTCTCCAGGAAGGCGGGCACGCCCGCCGCGTCCGCCTCGCGCAGTCCGGCGCGGAGCACGGCCCGGCCCAGCCCCCGGCCCCGTGCCCGGGTGCGCACTCCCACCGTGCCCAGGAACCAGACCGGTTCCTTCGGCCGGTGGACCTCCATGGCCGCCTCCGCCGAAGCGTAGGAGTCGGCCCGGTCGCCCGCGAGGTTGACCAGCGTGGGCAACATCTCGGCCATGACCTCCTCGGCCCCGCCCGAGTCGGGGGTGGACCAGACGGCCACGGCGTCCAGTCCCTCGCTCACCCACACCCGGCCGTGCGGGAGTCCCACCTCGGCGAGGAAGAGCCGCTGGAACTCGCGGAGCCGCGCGAGGTGGTCGTCCGCGGAGATCGTGTGTCGGGTGAAGGGGTAGTCCCGGAAGGCCTCGGCGAGGGTGTCGGCGGCCCCGGCCACGTCCTCGACGTCGGCTTCCCTGATCACGTGCTCCCCGTTCGTGTGCTCTTCGAAGATGGCGTCCCCCAGCGTGTCGTCGTGTGCGTGCCCGCCCCCGTGCGGGACACGTGACGAGAGGTTATCGCTCGTGCCGGGTCACGGTCCGGACACCAGGGCGATCGCCATCACGGGGGTCGACGCCCTGGCCGCCGAGGCGTTGCGCGACCCGGGCCTCGACCTCCGCGCCACGGGAAGGCGGTTGGCCGAACTCGTCGACCGCGTCATCGCCCCCGAGCGGCACCCGTCCCAGCACCGGACCGCCACCGGGGGAGACTCCCGAGGAGCGGGGCCGCCGCGCTGAGGACCTGCCCGGCGCTGGATAGGGCGGCCATCACCTGCCGTCCGGGGTCTCTCTGCCTGTCCCACCCGCCCCGCGCGAAGCGCTGAGTGGGTTCTTCGTGGCGATCGAGTCCACCCTGGTGGCGGCGCGACGGTGTCGGTTGGAGGAGGCCGCGCACACCAGCGCGTCGGCGCGCGCCGCGCTCAGGAGCGCCCGCGACTTCTCGTTGCCGCTGGCCCGTTCACAGCTGGGCATCACCCTGGCCACGCCCTGGGGCCACACCCGGAACTCCGGCACCCGCTGGTAGTGGCGGGGACCGCGGGACTGCTGTGGCCGCTGGCCCTTCCGGTTCTTCCTGGACCTGATCCGGCCGGGTCGTTCCCCCGCACGGAGGCGGGGGAACGACCCGGGGGCCTCAGAGCCCCTTGCCCCGCAGGTGGAGCAGGCGCAGGATCCACGCCGCCGGAACCCCGCACACCACCAGGAACGCCAGGAGGGCGCGGGCCTCCAGCGGCCGGTGGCGCAGGGTCCGGCCGATCCACACCAGGGCCTGGCCGCGCCGTTTGGCCGCCGCCTCGGCGAACGCGATCTGCCCCGCGATCCGCGCGTACCCGCGCGGCACGAGCGCGAACTCCGGATAGCGCTCCAGCAGCCAGCGCAGCGCCGTGGAGATGGTCTGCCAGCGCTCCGAGAAGAACGACTTGCGGTGCCACAGCACCCGCACCCCGGGCTCGGGGATGTTGCGGATCGGTGCCCGCCGGGCCAGCCGCAGCAGGAGTTCGTAGTCCTCCGCGTAGCTGCCGGGGATCTCCTCGCTCACCGTTCCGCAGCCGTCGATCATGGCCCGTCGCCGGATGAGGAACGTGGAAGGGTGCAGCTCGGTCAGGCGCGAGCGCAGCAGGTCGGCGAAGGTGACGCTGGTCCGGTCCAGGGTCCGCTCGGACTCGACCCGGTCGTAGACCACCCGGATGCCGCAGCACACCATGTCGGTGTCCGGCTCGTCGCGCATGATCCGCACCTGCGCCCGCAGCTTGTCGGACATCCAGGTGTCGTCGTCGTCACAGAAGGCGACGAGATCGGTGTCGGCGCCCAACACACCGGTGTTGCGCGCACCGGCCAGCCCCGGAGTGAGCGTGTTGGTCACCACGCGGACCGGGCGGTCCCCCTCGCTGTGGGTGAGCGAGGGGTCCGGCTGGTCGTTGTCGAACACCACGATGGTGGTGATCAGCCCCGGGTAGTCCTGCTCGACGATCGATCGCAGGGTGCGGCGCAGCAGCTCGGGCCGGTCCCGGGTGGGCACGACCACGGTCACCGCGGGCCAGGTGTCGCCGGGCACCTCGGTCGTCACCCCGGTACCGGTACCCCGCCGCGTGTCCGTCCCCTCGTCGGCGGGCCGGTCCTCGTCGGTGAGCAGGTCGATCAGCTCGCCCGCGCGCAGCGCCGCGCGGTCGGGGCCGTCGTCGGCGGCCGGGTCGACCCGGAAGTCCTCGGGGGACTCCAGCGCCTTGTCCATGAACGCGTGCAGCTGCTGGGCGGTGGAGCAGGAACGGACCCGGCCCGCGTCCTCCACCCGGCGGACGAACAGCAACTGGTGCTCGTCCACGTGCTCGTCCAGTTCGGGATCCCGGGCCACCACCACGGGCAGGTGCCCGGCGGTCCGTGCCTGGGTGATGGTTCCGGGGCCGCCGTGCGTGACGACGACGGCGGCCGAGCGCATCGCCTCGGACAGCTCCTCTCCGGACAGGAACGGGGTGCCCGAGGCCTTCTCCGGGGCACGGCTGTGTCCGTGCTGGACCAGGACGGAGAGGTCGGGGTTGCGGCGGGCGTAGTCGTCGATCCACCGCACCAGGCGGTCGAAGGAGTGGTGGTCGGTGCCGAGGCTGACGACCACGTCCGGGTGGTCGCTGCCCTCGGGGCTCTTGGTGGGTCGGGTGGTCTGTTCGGTCACAGGAGTGGTCCTACGGTGATGGCGGTCGGCATGAACGAGCGCTGTTCCTCCCACTGGGCGAGGTACAGCCGGGTGAACGGCTTGCAGAGCCGGGCGGTGAGTGTGGGGGTGTCGATGCGGTCGTACACCTCGATGTAGACGGTGGGGACCCGCATCAGCCAGGCCAGGACGAAGAACGGAAGGGCCACCCCGGCGCCGGTGCTGACCACGGCGGCGGGGCGCCGCGCGCGCATCACTCGGAGAGCCAGGAGGGTGTTGCGGAGCAGGTTGCCGAGGTCACGCGTGGTGGGGTGGTGCGCCCAGTACACGGACTCGTCGGTGAGCGAGGTCTCGGCGTCGGGAGTGCGGAAGGTGACCCAGACGCGTTCCCGCCCACGCCACCAGGGACGCAGGGACCGCAACTGGGTGAGGTGACCGCCGCTTGAGGCCACCAGGAGAACCGGTCGTTCTGACATTGGGTGATCAGTCCATTGCTCTGGGTGTTGACGTGTGGGAGTCGTCTGCACGGTGGACGGGTGGACCGGGCTCACCTCCGCGGTTCGAGGTGCTCGCGCAGCCACCAGACCGTGCCGAGGTGGCCGAGCGCCCCCACCAGCACGGCCGCGACCAGGACCGGCACCCCGCCGCCGGTCACCGCGTCCATCGTCGTCGGCAGGGCGCCGAACCACACCAGCGCGCTGCACGTGGCGGCCAGCACCGGTCGGCTGAACGGGTGCAGCACCACCAGGGAGCGCAGCTGCCACAGCGGCAGGAGCTTGCGGACCATGGCGGAGGCCACCAGGGCGACCCCCGCGCCCGCGGCCCCGTACGCGGGGACCAGGAGCACGCACACGACCACGTTGGCCAGCAGCGACATCACGTTGTTGAGCAGGTTCAGGCCGGTGCGCCCGGTCATCGTCAGGACGAGGTCGCCCATCCCCAGCACCTGGGCGGTCATCTGGCCCACGCACACGATGACCAGCGCCGCCACCCCGGCCGCGTACTCGTCCCCGAACAGCCGCATGACCTCGGGTGCGAACACCAGGGCGGACAGGTACAGCGGCCAGTTCAGGCACACCAGCCAGGCCGTCCCCGCCTGGTACAGCGCGCGTACCGCGTTGTGGTCGCGCGAGGCCAGGAGCTCGGCGAAGCGCGGCTGGGCCGCGTTCAACACGGCCTGGGTGCCGAACTGGCCGACGACCATGATCCGTGTGGCGGCCGTGAAGACCGCCGCGCCGCTGAGGCCGTTCAGCAGCGCCACCATCACCACCCCGCCGCGCTGCACCCCCATCTGGGCGACCCCGCCCAGGGCGCGGGGCAGCGCGAACGCCCAGAACACCGCTGGGGTGACTCGCTCGTCCCGGTCGTCCCGGGCGCCCTGGTCGTCCCGGGCGTCACACTCTTCACCCGCCTCCCGGCCGTCCCGGGCCTCCGCTTCGGGTGGCGGGAGCTCGTCGGGCGCGGCCCGGCGCACGATCCGCCCCAACCAGAACCAGGCCAGCACCGCCGCCGGGAGGTAGGGACCGGCCCACGCCAGGGCGAGCAGCCCGGCCGAACCGGACAGCGCGATCATCCCCACCAGACCCAGCTGGGCCAGCGGGCGGCCCACCTTGTCCACCAGGACCGTCGCCGACATGTCGTGGTGGGCGCGGGTGGCAGCCAGCGCGGAGTCCGTGAGCACGGCGAACGGCAGGAAGAGCGCCAGCATCCACAGGTACGCCGTGGCCTCCTCCGACCCCAGCGCCTCGGCCAGCGGCCCGGCGAGGACCACCAGCGCGGCCGCGACCACGCAGGAGGCCAACACCGCCGGTCCCAGTGCCAGCCGCAGCAGCACGGGCACGGCCTCGGGACGGCCGAACACCCGCATCCGGGCGATGAAGTACACGAGCCCGTCCGGGGCGCCCGCGTTGGCCACCGCCGCCATGATCAGGAACACGGAGGTCGCCGAGAACAGCAGACCGGCCGTCTCCTGCGAGAACGCCCGGGTGATCGCCACGATCAGCGCCAGGTTGAGCGCGGCGCTCACCACCGCGCCGGCCATGTTCACCACGCCGCCGCGCAGCACCCTGCGCAGGCCGTTCCCGGGACGCGTCCCGGTGGGGGTCACTCGCACCACGAGGGGGTGCGCCCCCACCAGGCGGTCAACCGGGCGTCACTGTCCGCGAAGCGCGAGGTGAGGTCGGTGCGCAGGGACTCGGGCATCACCGCGCGCTTGCGGGCGTTGTGCCTGCCCAGGGAGATCCCGGGCGCCGGGGGCAGGCCCAGGAACTCCAGAATCCCGCCCAGGGCGAAGGGGCCGCCGTCGAACAGGTCGGCGTAGTCCACCACGTGCATGCGCTCGCGCCCCACGGCACGCTCCATCCGCTCCAGCTGGTCCGCGTAGCGGCCCCGGGCCACGTATCCGTGGTGCTGGTGCGAGTGCGAGTGGTGGCCGGGGTCCTCCACCAGCCGTTCCTCGGCTCCGCCCAGACGCTCCTCCTCCAGTTCGAGGGCGCGCGCGAACGACTCGGTCTCGAACCCCCGCGCGGTCTCGTGGGCGTGCGCCGAGTAGGCCCGCTCGACGGGGTCGCGCAGGATCACCACGATCCGCGCGTCCGGCAGCTCCTTGGCGATCCGCTCGGCGGACAGCGGGTGGAAGAGGTAGTAGGGGCTGGACTCGAACACCCGGACCCGGGGTCGCCCCCACCACGGCCGTAGGGAGGCGCGCAGCGGGAAGTGCGAGCGGTACCAGTCCGGGCCGTGGTGGTGGCCGGTGTCGAAGTAGTGCACGCCCTTGCGCAGGACCGGCCCGGTCGCGGCCGGATGCTGGGACAGGGCCTTGAAGAGCGAGGTGGTGCCCGAGCGCTGGGCCCCGCAGATGAGGAAGTCGGGCACGGCCCGGGCGGCGCTGGTGACGCCGCCCAGTCCGTCCGCGAGTGGGAGCAGGGCCCGCCGTGCCGGTTCGGCCAGGCGGTTCAGGGGCGAGGTGGCCCGGGTCATCGCGAGCTCCTTGGGTGTGGGTGGCCCCCGTTCGTGGACAGGGGCCGGGCTGATGTCGGTCAGCCGCGGGGCGGCGCGGCCTGCTTCTTCGTGGCTTGGGTCGGGGCGGACCGGTGCGGCCGTCAGACGGGGTGGGCGGCCTCGTGGGCCGCTCTCTCCTGGAGCCCGTCCAGCGCGGGCAGCAGCCAGTCGTCGACGGCGGCCATGCCGCTGCCGGACTCCGCCTGACGGTCGTGCAGGTAACGCGTGGCGAGGTCGATCAGGTAGAGCGCCATCACGGTGGACACCGCGTGCTCCCGCAGGCCGCACGTCGCCATCAGCGGGTCGCGGAGCAGTCGGGTGCCGCTGTCCAGCCACCGGTGGACCCCCGGGTGCACCCCGGCCTGCACGCACTCGTTGAGGTCGAAGTGCAGGGCGTCGAAACCGGCGGGCGCGTCCATGGTGAGCCGCTCCCAGTCCCACACGAAGGCCCGACGCGCGGTACTGGCGATGTTCCACCTGGTCAGATCGCCGTGCCAGGCCCCGAAGGGCAGGGACACGTCGGGGAGCCGGTGCAGAGCGGCGCGCAGGGGCGCGGCCTCGGGCCGGGTACCGAGCCGGGCGATGCGATCGTCCAGGGTCCTCAGGTACGGGCTCTCGGAGAGTTGGCGCTCGCGCACCTTCTCCATCCCCACGATCTGCGTGACGCAGCGCAGCAGCTGGTACCGGGTGGGCCGGTCCGTCTGGTGGCCGACCGGCAACGCCTCCTGCACCATCAGCGGGTGCCCGTTCCACTCGCCGTCGTAGAGCAGACGGGGCACGGTGACGTCCCGGAGCCGGGCCTGCCCGAGGTGGCGCAGCGCCTCGGTCTCCGCGCGCACCAGGCGCGTGGTGAGGTCGTTGACCGCCACCTTGGCGTAACCGATGGTGCGTCCGCCCGGGGTGAGCAGGAGCAGGACCGGTTTGCGGTTGGCGCGTGGCGGGCCCACGTGGATCGCGATGGCCAGTTCGCGGTCCAGGGCCGTGGTGAGCGCGTGCTCGATCCCCGGTCCCGCACCCACGAACAGCCGGTCGCGCAGGAGCAGCGGCGCCACCCCCGTGGCGAAGGCGCCGGTCAGCAGCAGGGTCCGCAGCCGCTCACCCAGGGAGTGCCCCTGCGCGAAGGAGGTGATCCCCCTCGTGGCCGCCGAACGGTTGTGCGCGGGCAGGATCACCCGGGGATTGTGCGCGTTGGGCACCGGGAGGTACTGGTTGCCCCGGTTGCGGTACGCCATGCGGCGCACCGCCCCGTCCCCGGTGCCGAGCAGGCCCCCGCAGGGCCACAGCACCGCCGCGAGGTCGGTCAGATAGGTGGTCTCGCTGTTCACCAGGCACCCCCGCCGGTGCGCGCCGCCCCGCCACGTCGGACCACCGGTTCCTCGCCGCGCCAGAGCAGGGCGACGGCGATCATGGTGACGGCGAGCGGGGACATGAGCGCGACGTAGAAGAACATGTACCAGAACAGAAGCAGGACGGTCAGGAGGGCACCCTGACCGACCGGAGTCGACGCGGCCCGGTGGCGCCAGGCCACCCAGGCGAAGAATCCGAAGAGCAGTGCGGTGCCCACCCAGCCGCTGGAGATCAGGGTGATCCACAGCTGACCGGCGTTGCCGATCACGTGCTGGCCGCAGCCCGGGCACTCGGCCGTGGGGCCGATAGCGATGGAGTCGGAGCTGCCCAGGGACTCCCGGGTGGTGCCCCACCCGTTGACAGGGGACAGATTGGCGGCCTCGACCGAGGCGGCGTTGGTCGCCGCCCGGCCGCCGTCGCTGTGCGGGTTGTCCGCCCGGGCCCGCACCACGTCCGCGAGCGGGGACAGGGCCAGGGCGATCAGCACCGCGACCACGGCCACCGCACCGGCACCGACCAGCACCACACGGCCCCGGCGCACCGCCTGCACCGCGCCGAACGCCAACGACAGCGCCAGCCCGGCCCACAGGGCGCGGTTCAGGGAGTGCACGACGGGGACCACGGACACGGCGACCACGGCCAGGGCGCCCAGCCGGGCCCACCCCGAACCCTGGACGAACCAGCCCACCACGACCCACACCAGCAGCAGGGACAGCATGTAGCCCCACACGTTGGTGTACTCCCAGGGAGCCTTGGGCCGGGCCGACTCGATCCCGCCGAACACGTCCATGATCTGCGCGGACGCCGGATGGATCAGTGTCTGCATGTAGGGGTCCTGAGCCAGCGAACCCGGGACCAGGTACTCCAGCGGCGCGGTGAACTCGAACCGGGGCGCGAGCATCCCGAGGTAACCGCCGACGACGGTCACCACGCACAGCACCGCCAGCGCCCACACCACCACGCGGACCGGTAGTTCGCGCTCGGTCAGGTTGCCCACGTAGAGCAGCAGCACCGTGAGCACCAGGTAGTTGATCACCCGCAGCAGGGCGCCGGGGTAGCCACCGCTCTCCGGCACCGTCCCCGGCATCTCCAACGGGACCAGGGCCAGGCCCAGGAGCGTCCACAGCAGGAACAGCCCCCACAGCCAGAACCCGGACGGGACCCGCAGCCCCACCGTCCGGTGGCGGCGCACCAGCTCGGCCAGCATGGGCACGGCGAACAGCCAGTAGGCGAACTGGCCCATCCCCAGCGCCCACCACAACGGGTACCCGGCGAGCAACCACACCAGCGGGGACCCGGTGACCGGGGCGCCCCCGCGTCGCGGTGCGACCTCCCAGGCCGTACCGGGCACGTGTCGGCCGCCCACGGCGGCGCCCCGGCCCGTCAAGGCCGCGACCCCGCGGGTGCGGGCCTGTGCTTGTTCGACTTCTTCTTCGCGGACGTGGACTTGCCCTTGGCGGGCTTGGTTCCGTTGGACCCCGCCGGAACCTCGGAGGCGTCGTCAGCCTCGGAGGACTCCGAGCCCTCGGCGGACTCGCTGGGCTCGGAGGAATCAGTGGCCGCAGTGGCCTTGGTAGCCCCGGTGGACTGCGCGACCTCGGTGGCCTCGGCAGCTTCGGTGGACTCCGTGACCTCGGCGGACTCGCTGGCCTCAGTGGCCCCTGCGACCCCGGTGGTACCGGCAGACGTGCTGGGGTCGGTCGCCCCGGCGGTTTCAGCGGTGTCCGAGGTCTCTGCGGCCGTGACGGGCTCGGTGGACCCAGCGACCCGGGCGGTCTCAGTGACCTCAGCCGCCTCGGTGGCCTCCGCGATGTCAGCGGTCCCAGTGTCGGTGGGAGCCTCGTTGGCCCGCTTGGGTGCCTCGTCGGACTTGCGGGACCGGGACGCGGCGGCCGGGTTCGGCTGGCGCGGTACGGTCACGGCGCCCGGAACGGTCACCCCGAACCTCGCCCCGGCGGCGACCAGGCCGGTGAGTTCGGCGCGGCGGGTGCGGCCCAGCTCGACCACGGGCAGCAGGAGGTCGGCGGAGGCGGCCAGGGCGTGGGCGTCGGCGCTCTCGACCACGGCCGCGGTGACGACCACCACGAAGGCGGCGCGGGGTCGCAGCAGCTCCACCAGTTCGGCGGCACCGCCCTGGACCGGGGCGGCGGCTCCCGGGCGGCCGTGGCGGAGCACCCTCAGGCGCGGCACGGCGGTGGGGCGAGCCTCCAGATCGGCGGGGTCCTCCCCGTCCACCAGGACCTCGGCCAGGCCGGGGCCCTCGGGCAGGTCGAGGAGTCCCTCCGCGGTGCCTCCGCGCGGGTCCGCGCAGACCAGCAGGGTCTCGGAGCCGGTCCGGGCCAGGGCGGCGGCCAGGTTCACGGCGGCGGCGGTGCCCGCGCGCCCCGGAGTGGTCCCGGCGACCACGAGCACGTGTCCGGGCGCGGGCCGGTCGTCGGTGTCATCACCGGTCGCGGCGGCCACGGGGACGGCGTCGGTCAGACGGGCACGGACCAGGTGCGCGAACTCGTTGGCGCGCTGGCCCACGGGATCGGCGTCCGTGAGCAGTCCGGGGGAGGGTGCGGAGCGGTCGGCCCTGGTGGCGGACAGGTCCAGCAGGACGGGCACGGCGCCGACGCGGGCGGTGTCCTCGGTGTCGTGCACGCGTGGGTCGAGGCGGTCCCGGACCACAGCGGCCAGCAGCCCGGCGATCAGACCGAGGGCGGCCCCGGCCACCAGCCACAGCAGCGGCACGGGGGAGGAGGGGGACTCCGGCAGTTCGGCGGGGGAGATCACCTGGCCGGGCGAGACCGTCTCCAGCAGGGCGCTCAGCGGGCTGATGCCGTTGCCCAGGTCGCTGATCTCCTGGCGCAGGGCGTCCGCCTGGGCCTCCGCGCTGACCTGCGCGGATTCGGAACTCTCCGAAGCCAGCTCGGAGAGCCGCTCGTACAGGCCCTCCTGCTCCTCGCGCAGGGCGTCCAGCCTCCCGTTGATCAGCGTGCGGGCCTGCTCGCCCCGGTGCTCCAGGTAGGCGGCGGCGAGGGCGTCGGCGCCGTCCCGGGCCGCCTCGGGGGACCGGGCCGAGTAGTGGAGTTCGAGGATGTTGCTGTTGGAGGGGACGGTGACGTCGATCCGCTCCCGCAGGTCCGCGGGGGAGGGTGCGCCCGGCAGCTCCTCGGCCATGCCTCGGGTGACCTGGTCGGAGACGGCCACCTGCGCCTCACTGTCGAGGTTGACGTCGCCGGTCAGGCGGCCGGACCTCTCCCCGGTGAACTCGGCCATCCCCGTCGGGTGGACCTGCACGGCCGCCACGGAGGTGTAGGTCGACGGAACCGCGAACAGCCCGGCGGTGGCCAGGACCAGCCCGCCGAGCACTCCGGCTCCCACAAGGTGCCAGCGGCGCCTCAGCAGCGCGGTGTACTCCTTCAGTTCCGGTCCGGACGGGCCTGGGACGTCGCTGTCCATCGGGTCCTCTCCACACAGACATGGCACCACTTTTAGTGAACGATTGCATACTAAGTGTAATCCCTTTGGCTGTGTCTGGTGGTTTGGGAAACCGCTCTTTTCCCAGGGAAGGATGTCCTCAAACCGGCGGTGACGTGGGCCGATCCATCCCCTAAGCGGACGAACGCGTCCGAAACGAAGGAGGGGGCGGTGGGGAGTGACCCCACCGCCCCCTCACGGAGCGCAACCCCGTCGGCCCTAGCCGCCGACGATCACCGGAGGCAGGCCGGTCCCCGACTCCCAGGCCTCGTCGCAGGCCTTCTGAGTGGACACCGTGTGGGATCTCGCTGAGCAGTCGCGGTACTCCGAGGCCTGCTCCTGGTACACGAACAGGACCGAGACCATGGCGGCGGAGACGACGATCCCGACCACGCCCAGACCCACGCTCATCAGCGCGCCCGGGGCCTGGGTCCCGTTCGACCGCGCCGCGCGCCGGGCCCGGAACCCCTGCACCACACCGAACACGGACAGCACCGCGCCGTAGGGCGGGAACAACAGGCCCGCCAGACCAAGGAACAGCCCCCACAGGCCTCCTCGCTCGACCCTGGGCGGCTGGCCGTCGGCACGGGGCTCCGGGCTGTTGTCGGTCACAGGTTCACTCCTTCGGGGACGCCCCGCACCGTGGGGCGCCGTGGTCCGCTCGGGGCCCGAGCGGATCTCGTGGCGTTGGTGGCACGGGACCGCACACCCCTCCGAGGCCTCCAGCGGAGGCGGAGGCGGCCCGGTCCGCGTGAGGTAGACGCTACCCGGCCCGATAGGGTGTGAACGCGGACGGGCCGATCAGGCCCAGGCCTGGCTTCAGTACCAGGCGTACGCGCATCCCGGATGCTGCGCCGTCCCCCGGCGCCCCCGGGAGTGGGGACCCGGTCCCCGCACCGTTCTTCTACACATGAGGGAGACGCACGCTTTGTCCGCGCGAGTGGTGGTTCTCATATCGGGGACGGGCAGCAACATGGCCGCCCTGATGGAAGCCGCGAAGGACCCCGAGTACGGGGCCGAGATCGTCGCAGTGGGAACGGACCGTGAGGGAACGCGGGGCGTGGAGGTCGCCGAGGCGGCCGGGATTCCCGCGTTCGTCGTCCCCTTCCGCTCCTTCTCCGACAGGTCCGCCTGGGACGCGGCGATGTCCGACAGGATCGCCGAGCACGAACCCGACCTCGTGGTCTCCGCCGGGTTCATGCGCATCCTCGGGCCCGCCGTGATCGGCCGCCACCAGGCCGTCAACATCCACCCGGCGCTGCTGCCCTCCTTCCCCGGCGCGCACGCCGTGCGTGACGCGCTCGCCCACGGTGTCCGCGTCACCGGCACCACCATCCACTTCCTCGACGAGGGCGTCGACTCCGGTCCGATCATCGACCAGGTCGCGGTGCCCGTCGAAAACGGCGACGACGAGTCCAGCCTCCACGAGCGGATCAAGGTCGTGGAACGGCGCATGCTGGTCGACACGGTCGGCCGCCTCGCCCGCGAGGGCTGGACCATTGACGGCAGGCACGTGCGGTTCGGCCGCACCGACACGAAGGAGTCCCGGTGACCCAGCAGGCCATCAGGCGAGCGTTGATCAGCGTGTACGACAAGACCGGCCTGGAGGAGCTGGGCGTCGGCCTGGCCGCGGCCGGGGTGGAGATCGTCTCCACCGGCTCCACCGCCGCCCGCCTCACCGAGGCAGGTGTCCCCGTCACCCCCGTCGAGGACGTCACGGGCTTCCCGGAGATCATGGAGGGCCGGGTCAAGACGCTGCACCCCTCAGTGCACGCCGGTCTCCTCGCTGACCAGAACAACCCCGACCACGTCGCGAAGATCAGGGAACTGGGCATCGCCCCCTTCGACCTGGTCGTGGTCAACCTCTACCCCTTCTCCGACACCGTCGCCTCCGGCGCCTCCGAGGCCGACTGCATCGAGAAGATCGACATCGGTGGCCCCGCCATGGTGCGGGCCTCGGCAAAGAACCACGGCAGCGTGGCGATCGTGGTCGACCCCGCCAGCTACGGCGCCACTCTCGAAGCGGTCCGCGAGGGCGGGTTCACCCTGGACCAGCGCAAGCACCTGGCCGGGCTGGCCTTCCAGCACACCGCCGCCTACGACGCCGCCGTCGCCGACTGGTTCGCGGGCACCTACGCCCCCGATGCCGAGACCGAGAGCACCGGCTGGCCCGCCTTCCGCGCCTCGGCGCACACCCGCCAGGCGGCCCTGCGCTACGGCGAGAACCCCCACCAGAAGGCGGCGCTGTACACCGACGGCACGGCCAGCGGCCTGGCCGGGGCCGAGCAGCTGCACGGCAAGGCCATGTCGTACAACAACTACGTCGACGCCGACGCCGCCCTGCGCGCCGCCTACGACTTCGACGAGCCGTGCGTGGCCGTCATCAAGCACGCCAACCCGTGCGGCATCGCCGTGGGCGCCGACAACGCCGAGGCGCACCGCAAGGCGCACGCCAGCGACCCGGTCTCGGCCTTCGGCGGCGTGATCGCCACCAACCGCGAGGTCGGCGCCGAACTGGCCGCGCAGATCTTCGAGATCTTCACCGAGGTGGTCGTCGCCCCCGGCTTCACCGCCGAGGCCGTCGAGTCGCTCTCCCGCAAGAAGAACATCCGCCTGCTGGTGGTCTCCGACCCCGCCCGGGGCCCCCGTGTGGAGACCCGCCAGATCAGTGGCGGCCTGCTGGTCCAGGACACCGACGTCATCGACGCCGAGGGCGACGACCCGGCCACCTGGACGCTGGCCACCGGGGAACCCGCCGACGAGGCGCTCCTCGCCGACCTCGCCTTCGCCTGGAAGGCCGTCCGCGCGGTCAAGTCGAACGCGATCCTGCTCGCCTCCGACGGCGCCACGGTCGGCGTCGGCATGGGCCAGGTGAACCGGGTCGACTCCGCGGGGCTCGCGGTCTCCCGCGCCGGGGAGCGCGTTCGCGGCTCGGTCGCCGCCAGCGACGCCTTCTTCCCGTTCGCCGACGGACTGGAGATCCTCACCAAGGCCGGCGTGCGCGCGGTGGTCCAGCCCGGCGGCTCGGTCCGTGACGCCGAGGTGGTCGCCGCCGCCGAGGCGGCCGGGGTCACCATGTACCTCACCGGCACCCGCCACTTCTTCCACTAACCAGTCAGCGAGGAGCTACGCATGAGCGCGATCGTCCTGGACGGCAAGGCCACGGCCAAGGCCATCAGGGAGGAACTGGCGGAGCGGGTGGCCAAGCTGCACGCCAAGGGTGTCGTCCCCGGTCTGGGCACCGTCCTGGTCGGTGACGACCCGGGCAGCCACTCCTACGTGCGCGGCAAGCACCGGGACTGCGCACAGGTGGGTATCGCGAGTATTCGCCGCGACCTGCCCGCCGACGCCACCCAGGAGCAGGTGGAGCAGGCCGTCCACGAGCTCAACGAGGACCCGGCCTGCACGGGTTACATCGTGCAGCTGCCCCTGCCCCGGGGCCTGGACGAGAACCGGGTGCTCGGCCTGATCGACCCGGCCAAGGACGCGGACGGCCTCCAGCCGGTCAACCTGGGCAAGCTGGTCCTCATGGAGAAGGCGCCGCTGCCGTGCACCCCGCGCGGCATCGTGGAGCTGCTCAACCGCTACGAGGTGCCGATCAAGGGCGCCGAGGTCGTCGTGGTGGGACGGGGGGTGACCGTGGGTCGTCCTCTGGGGCTGCTTCTCACCCGCCGCTCGGAGAACGCCACCGTCACCCTGTGCCACACCGGTACCCGTGACCTGGCCGAGCACACGCGCCGGGCGGACATCGTCGTCGCTGGTGCGGGCGTGCCCGGGATCATCACCAAGGACATGGTCAAGCCCGGCGCGGCCGTGCTGGACGTGGGTGTCTCGCGCACCGAGGACGGTCTGGTCGGCGACGTCGCCCTCGACGTCCCCGAGGTCGCTGGGCACGTGTCGCCCAACCCCGGTGGTGTGGGTCCGATGACCCGCGCCATGCTCCTGGTCAACGTGGTCGAGGCCGCCGAACGCCAGGCCGCCGGAGTTTAGGTCGCTGGACTTGGGGTTGCTGGAGTTTAGGCTCAGGACTTGAGGTCGCTGGACTCCAGGCTCCGGTTCGTGCATTGAAGGGGGCGGTCCCGGGAGGGGCCGCCCCCTTCAGTGCTCCCGCATCGGAAGAACCGGCTGGGGGCTGGGGGCCGTTGAGCCTGTGGTTGGTGTGGTTGGTTGGGTCCTACTGGCTGTGGTTGCTGTGTGCTGTGGGTTCTACGGGCAGGGGTTGCTGTAGCGGGGACCTTCTACGGGCTTTGGTTGCTGTGTGCTGTGGGTTCTACGGTCTGTGGTTGCTGTAGCGGGAACCCTCTACGGGCTGGGGTTGCTGTCGCGCGGGCTTTCTACGGCCAACCCGTTTTTCCCATTAGCTAAAGGCGGTCGGGTGCTGCTTACTGCGTACCCCTTGGGGTCGAACTTTCCAATCAGGGCGGGGTGGGTGGATGGTGCTGTGCCCGCACCGCACTTGGCGGATGAGCAGACCAGTGGCCGTCTGGTAGTTCAGGGCCAAGTACGGCGACGGGCCACCCCCCAGGACTACTGGTGTGTTCTAGAGATGCGTGTCCCCACCTCTGGCGAAAACCCCCGCCGTCTGAGGGCCGACCACCGCTCTACGGCCAACCCGCACCACCCAGCGCAGCGCGTACCTGCACCTCTGTACCCCGCTGTGTCTGAGGGGGTTGGCGCCGTGCGGGTTCAACCAGCGGACTCCGAGCTTCAAGCACACCCCTGGGGCTGAGGCGGCTGCACACCTGCACGCGCACACCCCCTGGGGCCTGAGGGGGTTGATTCCGTGCGGGCCTCCGCCCTGGGTGGTTGAACGTGCGCGGTGCGCAGGTCCCTCAATCTCCAGGGGGTTTGAACCTCTGCCCTGGGTGGTTGAACGTGCGCGGTGCGCAGACCCCTCAGCGCCAGGGGGTTTGCTTGAACCCCCATCGCGCTCTGTAGTAGGCCGCACCGCACAAACCCCCTTGACCATAGGGGGTACAAACGTGCTGGTGCGCGCTACCCCGGCCTGCGCGGGGTTGGAAGCTTCGCCATCCGGTGGTTGAACCCGCACGGCGCAAATCCCCTCAGACACAGCGGGGTGCAAACGTGCTGGTACGCGCTACCCCGGCCTGCGCGGGGTTGGAAGCTTCGCCATCCGGTGGTTGAACCCGCACGGCGCAAATCCCCTCAGACACAGCGGGGTACAAACGTGCACTCGTGCGCTTGGCTCAGTGGTGCGGGTTGGCCGTAGAGCGGTGGTCGGCGCTCAGACGGCGGGGGTTTTCGCCAGAGGTGGGGACACGCATCTCTAGAACACACCAGTAGTCCTGGGGGGTGGCCCGTCGCCGTACTTGGCCCTGACCTACCAGACGTGCACCGTTCTGCTCATCCGCCAAGTGCGGTGCGGGCACAGCACCATCCACCCACCCCGCCCTGATTGGAAAGTTCGACCCCAAGGGGTACGCAGTAAGCAGCACCCGACCGCCTTCAGCTAATGGGAAAAACGGGTTGGCCGTAGAACCTCCCGCTACAGCAACCTCAGCCCGTAGAACCCACAGCACACAGCAACCACAGCCGTAGAAGGTCCCCGCGACAGCAACCACAGCCGTAGAAGGTCCCCGCTACAGCAACCTCAGCCCGTAGAACCCACAGCGCACAGCAACCCCAGCTGTGGAGGGTTCCCGCTACAGCAACCCCACCCCGTAGAACCCACCCACCCACAACAACCCCATGCGCTGACCCTTCACTGATGACGATGGTTACGGCGAGTGCAGGCGCAGCACCGCGTGCTCGGCCCACTCCGGCGGGCGGGTGAACCGCGAGACCACCGTCATCGTGAGGAAGGCCAACGGGATGGTCCAGGCCGCCGGTTGCGCCAGCAGCACGCTCACCCAGCCCTCGGGTGTGCTGAACAGGATCGACCAGCCGACAGCGCCGGTCGCGGTGACCCCGCCGACGATCAGCCCGGCGGCCGCCCCGGGCAGGGTGAGCCGCCGCCACCAGATGCCCAGCACCAGCAGGGGGCAGAAGGTGGACGCCGCCACCGTGAACGCCCACACGACCAGCACGTTGATGTCGATCATCTGCGCGGGCAGCGCCAGGAGCACCGCGACGCACGCGCCGACCGCCACCGCCAGCCGCAGCCGGGGCACGCTCCCCTGGAACAGATCGTGGGACAGCCCACCGGCCAGGGCCAGCAACAGGCCCGAGGACGTGGACAGGAACGCGCCGAAGGCCCCCGCCGCTACCAGGGCCGTCAGGATCGTGCCCACCGAACCGGGGACCGCCTCGGCGGGCAGCACCACCGCCACGGTGTCGGTGCCCTGGAGCATCACCAGCTGTGGCGTGAGCACCCGGCCCAGCAGGCCGTAGACCGTGGGGAACAGGTAAAACAGCCCCAGCAGGGCGATGACGCCGACCGCCACCCTGCGGGCGATCCGCGCGGTCGGACTCGTGTGGAAGCGCATGATCACGTGCGGCAGGCCCATACAGCCGAGCGTGATGGCGAGCAGGGTCGACCAGGTCTCGAACAGCGGGTACCCGCCCACATCCAGCAGCGGGGTGCTCCACCGCTCACTGCCCAACTCCGGCAGGCCCGCGGGGTGCGGGATGGTGGCGCCCTCGGGGAACACGTACTCCGTGCCCTCGGCCACCGAGTGCTCTCCGGCGGCCAGCTCCAGTTCCTCGCCGTCAGTGGTGGTCACGGTGACCGCGTGGTCCAGGCTGAAGTCCGTGGCCACGGCGAACTCCACGGGCGTGGTCCGGGGGAAGTGCGTGCCCCACTCCGGGTGCAGCGCGTCCGCACGGGTGTCGGCGCCCGCGTGCACCACGAGGAAGATCGCGGGGACGGCGAGGAAGGCCAACTTGACGACGTAGTGGAAGGCCTGCACGTAGGTGGCCGAGCGCATACCGCCCGCCGCGATCGACCCGCTCACCACCAGGCCCGCCAGCAGCACGCCCACCCAGTAGGGGGTCCCGCTGACCAGGCTCAGCACCACCCCGGCGCCCTTGAACTGCGGCACCAGGTACAGCAGCATGATCACCAGCACCACGCACCCGCAGAGCTTGCGCAGCCGGGGCGCGCCCAGCCGGTACTCGGCGAAGTCCGGAACGGTGAAGGCTCCGGACCGCCGCATCGGCCCGGCCACCAGCGCCACCACGGCGACGTAGCCCGCGGTGAACCCCACCGCGTACCACATGGTGCCCAGCCCGTTCTTGAGCAGGAGCCCGGCGAGGCCCAGCACCGAGGCGGCCGACAGGTACTCACCGGCGATGGCGAGGGCGTTCCAGTTCGGTGAAACGCGCCGCGACGCCACCAGGAAGTCCGAGGTGGAGCGGGCCGCCCGCACCCCGTACAGGCCGATCACCAAGCTGGTGACCAGGACCAGGCCGATCGCCAGCACGGCCGTGGTCATGGTGTTCCGTCGGGGTCGGCGCCGTCCGCCTCGGCGCGTTCCGACGCTCGGGCCTCGGCCCGGTCCTCCAGGCGTTCGGCCGCGCGCACGTGCCACAGGGCCAGACCGAACAGCAGCGGGTAGACCGCCACCGTCAGCAGCAGCCAGGAGACCGGGACCTCGGCCAGGCGCGTCCGCCCCAGTCCGGGGAAGACGGCGAAGGCCCCGCTCAGCCCGAAGAGCACCCCCGCCAGCAGCAGGACCGTGCGCACCGCCGTGCGCCGCTGGGCCCGGAAGAGCCGCCGCGCCGCCTCGGTGTCCACCGGGGCGGGCACCGGGATGAGGTGGTGCGCGGGTCGGTTGCCCCGGGCCAGCGCGATGCGGGTCTGCGGGCTGGTGAGCTTCTCGCGGCGAGGGCTCATCCGCGCCCCCGTCCGGCGTTCACTGCTGCTCCTTGACCGCTCCGGGCGGGCGGGCCGAACGGCCCAGCTGGTCGCGCTTGGCCGCCTCCATGAGCTGGCTCCGGAGGTGGCGGCTGTGGCGTCGGCTCACCGGCACGTCACCGGCGGGGGTCCCGGCCACCAGACCGGACGAGGAGGTCACCCGCAGGTCCCGCACCCAGGGGATGGCGATCAGGAACCCCCGGTGCACCCGGATGAACCCGGCCGAGGCCCACACCTCCTCCAGGTACGACAGCGACAGGCGGATCAGGTGCGTGCCGTCGGCCGTGTGCAGCCGCACGTAGTCGCCCTGCGCCTCCACGAACTGCACGTCGTCGCGCTTGACGAAGACGGTCCGGCGCCCGGAGTCGATCTGCACCACGTGCAGGTCCTCCGCAGGGGGTGGGGCGCCGCCGGATCCGCGCAGCTGCGCGATCCGCCCCACCGCCTCGGCCAGCCGCTCCGGCCGGATCGGCTTGAGCAGGTAGTCCACGGCCCCGATCCCGAAGGCCTCCACGGCGTGCGCCTCGGAGGCCGTCACGAACACGATGGAGGGCGGCTCCGACATCACGCTCAGCACGCGCGCCACGTCCATGCCGTCCAGCCCGGGCATGAGGATGTCAAGGAAGGCCGCGTCGATGCTGGTCGTACCGAGCAGGCGGACGGCGGTGGCGCCGTTGGACGCGACCAGGACCTCCGCGACCTCGGGCATGTCGGCCAGAAGGGAGGCCATCTCCTGCCGGGTGGAGGACTCGTCCTCCACCACCAGCACACGGAGTTCGGGCTTCACCGGACCACCACCCCGGGTGCGAATCTCGGTACGCGCACGGTCACCTTCGTCCCTTCTCCCAGCGCGGTCTCGATCACCAGACCGTACTCGGGCCCGTAGACCGCACGCAGCCTCTGGTCGACGTTGGCGAGACCGACGCCCCGGGACTCGGGGCCTGTGCCCGCCAACAGCGCCCGCGCCAGCTCCGGGTACATGCCCACACCGTCATCCTCGATCTCGATGACGCACAGCGGCCCCTCGCCGAACCCGGACACGCTGATGTGCCCGGTGCCCTCCTTGCGTTCCAGCCCGTGCCGGATCGCGTTCTCCACGATCGGCTGTACGACCAGGAAGGGGATGGCCACGGGGAGCACCTCGGGAGCCATCCGCACGGTGATGTCGAGGCGGTCGTGGAACCGGGCCCGCTGGAGCTCGAGGTAGGTCTGGGTGGCCTCCAGCTCGTCGGAGACCGTGGCGTAGTCGCCCTTCTCCGAGAACCCGTACCGGAGGTAGTCGGCGAAGTCCGAGAGCAGGTGGCGGGCCCGGTCCGGGTCGGTGCGCACCAGCGCGGCGATCACGGCGAGCGCGTTGTGGACGAAGTGCGGGGAGATCTGCGCGCGTAGGGTCCGCAGGTCGGCGGCGGCGATCCGGGCGCGGGCCCGGCGCAGGGCGGCGTGGTCCAGGCAGTCCGAGACCAGCGCGGCCGCCGCTTCCATGTCCGCCTCCACGGGCTGGCCCGAGGCCACCAGGGCGCCGGAGAGCTCGTCGGCGACGGTGAGGGGCACGGCGCACACCGAGGAGCCGTCGGGCAGACGGGTGCGGGCGCCGCCTCCGTACTCGAAGACCTGGGACAGCAGGGCTTCGACCTCGGCGGGGTCCGGGCACCTCCCGTGGGAGGCGACCGTTCCGTCGAGGTCGGCTAGCAGCACCCCGTCCACCGCCAGGACCTGGCGCAGGCGGCGGGCCGCGGAGTGCGCGCCGCGCCCGTGCAGGCCGTCCCGGAGGTCGACCCCCAGGGCGTGGACCTGGCGCATCAACTCGACGCTCGCCCGGCGTTCCGAGGACGTGGGGCGCCGGGAGGGGGAAAGCCACGACAGCCACCGATAGGACACGGACCGATCTTATCCCCGCAAAATGTGTCGGCGCTCACGTACTGACGTCGCCTTTCCTCTTCGTGTCAGAGCGTGCACCGTCGGTGCGGACGGTGCACGGGACGGGCCCGTCGCCCCGGGAGGCGACGGGCCCGTCAGCGGGGGACCGTTCGGCTAGGGAGTGTTCTTTTGGATGCTTTCGCCGGTGGCGGCGGAGCCGCCATCGATGCGAGCGGCCGTCCAGGCAATCTCTCGCAAGACGATGAGCGATGGTTAGCCCGGGGTTGGCTGTCCGAGCTTCATCGGCGCAGTGGGAGGCAGCCTGGTGGACGCGAGCGCGGAATGATCCAAAAGAGCACGACCTAGTGGCTGCTGGCCTTCTCCGCACCCGCGCCGGTCAGGGCGCGGACCTGGAGCATCGCGAACTTCTCGTAGTCGCGCTCCTTGGACAGCAGGGTTCCGACCACGGCGCAGAGCAGACCCAGCGGCACCGAGACCAGCGCCGGGTTGGGCATCGGGAACCACGCGAAGTCGGCGCCCGGGATGAGCGCGGTCTCCGAACCGGAGACCACCGGCGAGAAGAACACCAGGCCGACCGCGCTGATCAGACCACCGTAGATACCCGCGAGGGCACCGGCGGTGTTGAAGCGCTTCCAGAACAGGCTGAGCAGGAGGGTCGGCAGGTTCGCGGAGGCCGCGATGGCGAACGCCAGCGAGACCAGGAAGGCCACGTTGAGGTTCTGCGCGAACACCGCGAGGACGATGGCGACGAGGCCGACGAACCAGGTGACGACCCGGGCGACCTTCACCTCCTCGGCTCCGGTCGCCTTGCCCTTGCGGATCACGGAGTTGTAGAAGTCGTGGGCCAGGGACGAGGACGAGGCGATGGTCAGACCGGCGACGGTGGTGAGGATGGTCGCGAAGGCCACCGAGGCGATGACCGCCAGCATGATCGACGCGAAGATCGGACCGCCGATGTTGGCCCCGACCGCCTCCGCGAGCATGGGCGCGGCGGTGTTGCCCGCCGGGTTCTGGTCCTGGATGGTCTCGTAGCCGACCAGCGCGGCGGCGCCGAAGCCCAGCACCAGGGTCATCAGGTAGAAGACGCCGATGAGGCCGATGCCCCAGTTGACGGACTTGCGGGCGGTGGTGGAGTCCGGAACCGTGTAGAAGCGGATCAGGACGTGCGGCAGGCCGGCGGTGCCCAGCACCAGGGCCATGCCGAGGCTGATCAGGTCCAGCTTGTTCCACATGGTCTGGACGGCGCTGTCGACCTCCTGGCCGTACAGCAGGCCGGGCTGGAGGAAGGTCTCGTCACCGACCTGGCTGGAGTTGGCCGCCTGCGTCATCAGCTCGGGCAGGCTGAACCCGTAGATGGACAGGGTCAGAACCACCAGGAAGGCGACGCTGATCATGAGGAAGGCAGCCTGGACGATCTGGACCCAGGTGGTGCCCTTCATGCCGCCGAAGGTCACGTAGATGACCATCAGCAGGCCGACCACCACGATGCCCATGATCTTGGCGACGTCACCGGACATGCCGAGGTAGGTCTGGTCGCCCTGGATGCCGAGCAGCAGGGCGATCAGCGCGCCCGCGCCGACCATCTGCGCGATCAGGTAGAAGATCGACACGGTCAGGGTGGACACGGCCGCCGCCGTGCGGACGGGGCGCTGCTGCATCCGGTAGGACAGCACGTCGCCCATGGTGAAGCGGCCGGAGTTGCGCAGCATCTCGGCGACCAGCAGGAGCGCGATCAGCCAGGCGACGAGGAACCCGATGGAGTACAGGAAGCCGTCGTAGCCGGACAGCGCGATCATGCCCGCGATGCCGAGGAAGGACGCGGCCGACATGTAGTCGCCCGCGATGGCGAAGCCGTTCTGGGTGGCGGTGAAGCCGCGGCCGCCGGAGTGGAAGTCGGTGGCCGTGTGTGTGCGTTTGTTGGCCCACGCGGTGATGGCGAGGGTGCCCGCGATGGTCAGCAGGAACAGGACCATGGTGATGGTCCGGCTGGCACCGGTGACGGCGCCTTCCTGCGCGAGGAGGATTCCGGTCGAGAGGATCACTGGCCCTCCTCCGCCTTCTTGTCGTTGAGACCCAGGAGCTCGTCACGCAGTTCGTAGGAGAGCGGGTCGAACTTCTTGCGGGCGTACCAGGAGTAGAGGATCGCGATCCCGAAGGTCGAGACGAACTGGAGCAGGCCCAAGAGCAGCGCGACGTTGAATCCGGCGGCGACCTCGATCGCCATGATGTCGCGCGCGAAGCCGGACATCGCGACGTAGATGGCGTACCAGATCAGGAACAGCACGGTCATCGGGAAGACGAAGACGTACAGGGTGCGCCTGAGGTGGAGGAACCGGGGATCGCTGTGCATCGCGACGATGGTCTCGGACGGGATCGGTTCCGCTGCGGGAGCCTCGTCCGGGTTCGGCCCGGGCGTGGGGTCCTTGGCCGATGGTTGGCTTGCCATGCTGTTCGTAACCTCCGGGGGGATGGCGGGGAAGGTGCCGCGTCTGGTCGCGTTCCCGCTGTTGGGCGGGCCCGCCTCGAATGACCAGCTCGTGTGACGTGCGTTACCTCGCACTGTAATGAGGGACACGTGGCCTGAGCAGGGGGGCGTGCCGGGGCGCGCGCCGAACGCGGACGAGGAGCGTCGAGCGGTCGCCCACCGTGCGACGAACGGTCCGCTGGTGCGCCGAACGGTCGACGGACGGCCGGAGGCCACCCCGCCTGGCGACACGGGTCCCGCAGGGCACTTGCCGCACAGCTGACGGCCCCGGCGGGTGGAGGCCCACCGGGGCCGTCAGCTCGGATCCCGTTCCGTGGACGGGGGCGGGTCAGTCGCGGCGCCCGCGACCGCCCGGTGACCGACGCGCCCTGCGCCCCTCGCGTCGGCGGTTGAGGTGGGCCGCGTGCACGAGGTAGCGCTGGAACAGCGCCTCCGCCACCGGGTTGTGGCCACGCACCCGGATCAGCCAGTGCGGCATGGTCCGCTCGTGCAGCCACAGGAAGCCGATGGTGAAGCCGAAGCTCAGCATGGCCTGCAACGCGAGGAACGACATCAGCGGTTCGCGCAGGGCGGGGCCGTCACCGATCACCCACGCGACCATGTGGGCGTCGAACAGTTGGGCCGCGGGAAACCCGATCAGCCAGTACAGGGCCAGTGGGGCCACAGCCCCGATGGGGAAGACCCCGCGTGCCAGCAGCACGCTGTACACGGCGCCGAGCACGGCGAGGGGGAGGCCCAGCGCCAGCCCGGCGGTGCCGGTCATGGCCAGCGGCAGACCCGCCGCCATCCCCACACCCGTGGCGAACAGACTGGCGACCAGGCCGATGGCCGCGCCCGGGAGCGCGACCTCCAGGTGGTTGGGCGGAGTGCCCCCGGCGCGGAGGGCGGACGAGACGGGCATCAGTCGACCACCACCCCGAAGGCGATCAGCGAGTAGAAGAGCGCGCCGAGGTAGAACACGGCGGCCAGGGCGATGATCGCGTTGGAGACGATCCCGGGGCGGATCGGCTTGGGCAGGGCGATGTTGTTGACCAGAAGCAGCACCACGCAGTACGCGCCCATCGCGAAGGCCGACAGGAAGGCCAGCACGTCCAGGATGGCCGCAGGTCCGTCCGCCGGGCCGAACAGCAGGATGACTGTGCCGAAGGCGATCAGCCCCCACAGGAACAACCCGTACAGCTTCGACATCCCGAGCCGCTTGGCGCCTGGTACGAAGTTGTACGTCATGTCGGCCTGACCGCGCGAGAAGGAGTCGAACAGGCCCAGGGTCGCGTTGATGCCGATGAGCGCGATGAAGAGGAAGAACACCGTGCCGAGCACGGGGCTCCCGGCCGCCGAGAAGGCACCGGCCATCGCGTCCAGTGACGCCTCCCGGTCACCGTCGCGGATCAGTTGCGCCACCTGCGGGTCGAACCGGGCCGCGGACTGGGCCAGCACGGTGAAGGAGATCGTCACCAGCATGGTGATGCCCCAGAAGAGCACCATGGCGTCGAAGGTCACCCAGCGGCGCCACCCCCTCCACTTCTCCATCTCCTTGGGGTCCGAGGTGTCGAACATGAAGCCGCGCGAGGGTAGGGCCTCCTGCTCGCCCGCGTGCCGCAGGCCCCGGATCTGGGGGATGTGCGCGCCCATGCCCGCGCCCTTGTCACGCAGGTGCAGGGTGTACCACATCTGCTGCATTCCGGACGGCCCGGCGAAGGCGATGGCGCCGACGACGATCGGGAACCAGGCCGCCGGCATGGCCTCCTCGGGGAAGTACCCGAACGAGAACATCCCGCTGATGGTGGAGGTGAGGTCGGACAGGTTGCCGACCATCGCCGCGACCACGGACGTGCCGACCACCAGCAGGCCGATGCAGATGGAGAGCAGGTTCTCCAGCAGGTCGTAGATGACCTTGGCGAGGGTGAAGACCACGCCGACGAGGACCATCCCGGCCACCGCCGTGATCTGCCAGGGAACTCCGGTCACCCGCTCGAACGCGGAGGCGCCCGCCGAGAGGTGCCCCGGCCAGATGTACACGAGGATCGCGGTGAGGAAGAAGAACCACATCAGCGGCTTGAACACGCGTGCGGCGCCGTAGAAGATGCTCTCCCCGGTGGCCATCGCGTAGCGCGACATCTCCAGCATGACCACGGCCTGGAGGGAGACGCCGATCAGGAACAGCCAGCGGATCTCGGGGCCGAAGACGAGGACCAGGCGGGGCCACATGTAGGACTCGCCCATGCCCACGCCGAGGGCGACGAGGAAGACCGTGGGGCCGAGGATGTGGATGGAGGGGGGAGCCTTCGGCAGGCTCCGGATGGGCATCGGTTCCAGCTTGCCCGCCTTCCAGAACCGCTCCTCCTGCGGGGGTGCGGCGGCGTCGGCCGGAGTGTCGGAGGACGCGCCGTCGGAGGCGGTGGCCGGTTCGGCGGCGGGGCCGGACTCTGAGGGGTGGGGCTGGCGCTGGGCCGGGATGTGGGGTCGTTGGGTCCCGGACGGCGCCGGGGGTTCCGAGGAGTTGGGGTCGGGGCGTGAGGAATCCAATGCGGTACTCCGTATGTGCGCGAATGCGAGTCGTGGTTCGCATGTCGCCCCCGGGTGGTGCTGCACCTCCCTGCTTGTGGTGGACACGTGGCTGGGGGTCACCGTGGCTGGACGTGGCTGTCCCTCGCGGTGGCCAGGGGCCCGGCGGCCTTGCGGCGGCGGCTCCAGGACTGCCGGGCTGGTGTGGCTCGTGTGCTCAGTGTGTGGCGCGTGGCTGTTGTCGGTTCTGGGTCGTGACGGCCCGGCCGGGGCCGGTGGCACCGGCCGGGCACTCGGTCAGAGTAGTCCGGCTGCCCGGGCCCAGCGATACTTCGCGCCCAGAACCTTCACCGGCATCTCGGTCGTGTAGGGGTAGGCGACGATCCCGTGCTCGAACAGCCTTTGGCTGGCCGCCTCGACCTCGGTGTCACCCGAGAGGGAGGCCACCACCGGCTTGTCGATCCCGGCCGCGCGGGCCTTGCTCACCACGTCGATCACGACGTCGGCGAAGACCAGCGGCGGGGTGACGATGGTGTGCCAGTAGCCGAGGACGAGGGCGTGGACGCGGGGGTCCTCCAACCCGAGGCGGATGGTCTTCTCATAGGTGGAGGGCGGTTCGCCGCCGGTGATGTCCACCGGGTTGCCGGCCGCCCCGAACGGCGGGATGAAGGCGCGGAAGGCCTCGTCCAGGTCCGGCGGGATCTCGTACAGCGACATCCCGTTGTCCACCACCGCGTCCGACAGCAGCACGCCGGAACCGCCCGCGCCGGTGATGATCACGATGTTCTCGCCGCTGGGCGCGGGCATGACCGGCAGGGCGCGGCCGTACTCCAGGAGCTCGGTCAGGCCGGGGGCCCGGACCACGCCCGCCTGGCGGAGGATGTCGTCGTAGACCTTGTCGTCCCCGGCGAGCGCGCCGGTGTGCGACCCGGCGGCGCGGGCCCCGGCGGAGGTCCGGCCGGCCTTGAGCACCACCACGGGCTTCCTGGGGACCACCTCGCGGGCGGCGGCCACGAACGCCCTGCCGTCCTTGAGGTCCTCCAGGTGCATGGCGACGGCGTTGGTGTTCTCGTCCTGCCCGAAGAAGGTGAGCAGGTCGTCCTCGTCGATGTCGGCCTTGTTGCCCACCCCCACGATGGCGGACACGCCCGTGCGCGTGCTGCGGCTGTACCCCAGGATCGCCATGCCGATCCCCCCGGACTGCGAGGTCAGGGCGGTGCCCCCGGCCACGTCGTAGGGAGTGCAGAAGGTCGCGGACAGCTTCTCCGGCGTGTAGTAGTAGCCGTAGATGTTGGGGCCGAGGATGCGGACCCCGTGTCTGCGGGCGACGGCGAGGACCTCGTCCTGGAGCTCCTGCTCGCCGGTCTCGGCGAACCCGGACGGGATGAGGATGGCGCCCGCCACCCCCTTGCGTCCGGCCTCCTCCAGCGCCCCGGCCACGAACTTCGCCGGGATCGCGAAGACCGCCACGTCCACCTCGCCGGGCACGTCGGTGATCGACTTGTACGAGGTGAGGCCGTTGACCTCGGCCGACTTCGGGTTGACGGGGTGGATCCCGCCCCGGAACCCGCCGTCCACGATGTTGCGGATCACCGAGTTGCCGATCTTGCCCGCCTCGTTGGAGGCGCCGATCACGGCGATGGAGCGCGGCTTGAAGATGCGCTCCATGGACGCCAGGATCTCGTCCCGCTCGAAGGTGCGGGGCCCCTCGGCGGGCTCGAAGTCCAGGACGAACCGCAGGTCGGCGGCGATGGCACCGGACGCCGAGGCGAACACGGGGTTGAGGTCGGCCTCGGCGATCTCCGGGAAGTCCGTGACCAGCTGAGACAGCCGCACGAGCAGGTCGGCCAGGGCGCCCCGGTCCACCGCCTCGGCGCCCCGGACCCCGTCCAGGACCTCGGCCGCCCGGATGTCGGCGACCTGGGCCAGCGCCTCCTCCCGCGTGACCGGGGCCAGGCGGAAGGAGACGTCCTTGAGGACCTCCACCAGGACGCCGCCCAGCCCGAACACCACGACCTTGCCGAACGTGGGATCGGTGGTGGCGCCGACCAGGACCTCCAGACCGCCCTGGACCATCTGCTGGATCTGCACGCCGTCGACGCGGGCGTCGGGGTCGTGTGCGCGGGCGTTGGCGGTGACGCGCTCGTAGGCGGCGGCCACCTCCTCGGTGGTGTTCAGTCCGATCTCCACGCCACCCGCGTCGGTCTTGTGCAGGATGTCGGGGGAGACGATCTTGGCTGCCACGGGCAGACCGATCTCGGTGGCCAGGGCGGCGGCCTCCTCGGCGCTGTGGGCCAGTGCCTCACCGGGGACGGGGATGCCGTAGGCCTCGGCGAGGAGGCGGCCCTCGGGGGCGGTGAGCGCGGTCCGGCCCTCGGCCCGGGCCCGGTCTAGGACCTCGCGGACCGGGGAGGGGTCGCGGTCGGAACGCTCGGGTGTGTAGACGGCCATGCGCTCAGATCACTCCGTTCGATGAGAGCTCCGCCAGTTCCTCGGAGGTCAGGCCCAGCTCGTCGCGGTAGATGTCGGGGTTGTGCTCACCGAGCAGGGGGGACCGGCTGACGTCCACCGAGGAGTCGGAGAGGCGGATGGGTGAGGCCACGGTGTGGTAACTGCCGCGTTCGGGGTGGTCGACCTCGGTGACCACGCCGTTCTCCCGCAGGGTGGGGTCCTCGATGATCTCCCGGGTGGACATGATCGGCCCGCAGGGGATGTTGTGCGCGTTGAGCGCGGAGAGCACGTCCCACTTGGGCAGCTCCCGGGACCACTCCTCGATCAGGGCGAAGGCCTTGTCGAGCTTGTCGAGGCGGGCCTCGGGGGTGGCCCACTCGGGGTCCTCGGCCAGTTCGGGGCGGCCGATCAGCCGGGCGATGGGCGCCCAGCCCGCGGGTTGGATGATCACGTACACGTAGTCGTTGGGGCCGCCCGGCGCGGTGCGCACGGCCCAGCCGGGCTGTCCGCCGCCGGAGGCGTTGCCGGAGCGCGGGACCTCGTCGGTGAAGTCGTCGTTGGGGTACTCCGAGAGCGGGCCGTGCGCGAGCCTTTGCTGGTCGCGCAGCTTGACCCGGCACAGGTTGAGCACCGCGTCCTGCATGGCGACCTGCACGCGCTGGCCCCGGCCGGTGTGCACCCGCTGGTAGAGCGCGGCGAGGATACCGGCCACTGTATGCATTCCCGTGCCCGAGTCACCGATCTGCGCGCCCGTGGCCAGCGGCGGGCCGTCCTCGAACCCGGTCGTGCTCATGGAACCGCCCATCGCCTGGGCGATCACCTCGTAGGCCTTGAAGTCCGCGTACGCGCCCGGGCCGAAGCCCTTGATCGAGGCGTAGACCAGTCTTGGGTTGGCCTCCGCGAGCACCTCCCAGGTGAACCCCATCCGGTCCAGGGCTCCGGGTGCGAAGTTCTCCACCAGCACGTCGCTGCGGCGCACCAGGTCCAGGAAGATCCGCTTGCCCTCGGGGCTCTTGGTGTTGAGGGTGATGCTGCGCTTGTTGGAGTTGAGCATCGTGAAGTACAGGCTGTCCACGCCGGGCCTGTCCCGGAGCTGACGCCGGGTGATGTCGCCCGAGGGCGCCTCCAGCTTGACGACGTCGGCGCCCATCCACGCGAGGATCTGCGTCGCGGACGGTCCCGACTGGACGTGGGTCATGTCCAGGACGCGGACCCCGTCGAGTGCCTTGCCCATGACTCTCCTTCCGGGCTACTTGTACATCGTCTGGTTCATGGTCCCCGGGGCGTACACCTCGGGGTCGATCCAGACGTTGATCAGTGAGGGTTTGCCGGACTCGCGGGCCCGCAGCAGGGCCGGGCCGATCTCGGCCGGGTCGTGGACCTCCTCGCCGTGTCCGCCGAGCATCTTCGCGAACTCGGAGTAGCGCACGTCGCCCAGGGTGTTGCCCAGCTCGCCCCGGTCCGCGCCGTACTTGGCGATCTGGCCGTAGCGGATCTGGTTCATCGAGGAGTTGTTGCCGACGATCCCGACGAAGGGCAGGTCGAAGCGGACCAGGGTCTCGAAGTCCCATCCGGTGAGGCTGAAGGCGCCGTCGCCGAAGAGCGCGACCACCTCCTTGTCCGGGCGGGCGTACTTGGCGGCCATCACGAACGGGATTCCGACGCCCAACGTGCCGAGCGGCCCCGGGTCCAGCCAGTGGCCGGGCGACTTCGGCTGGACCACCTGGCCGGAGAAGGTGACGATGTCGCCGCCGTCGCCCACGTACACGGAGTCCTCGGTGAGGAACTGGTTGATCTCGTTGACCAGCCGGTACGGGTGGATCGGGGTGGAGTCCGAGGTCAGCAGGTGCGCGCGCTTGTCGAGCGCGGTCTGCTCCTGGGTGCGCAGCTCCTCCAGCCAGCCCTTGCGGCCCTGCGCCCCGGTGTCGCCGTAGCCGGAGACGGCCTGGAGCGCCGAGGACAGGATGACGTCGGCGTCTCCAACGATGCCGAGGTCGATGTCGCGGTTCTTGCCGACGGTGGCGTAGTTGAGGTCGATCTGCACCACGGTGGCGTCGGGGGAGAGGCGCTTGCCGTAGCCCATCCGGAAGTCGAACGGCGTCCCGACGATGATGATGAGGTCGGAGTTGCTGAAGGCGTAGCGCCGGGAGAGCTGGAAGTGGTGCGGGTCCCCGGGCGGGAGGGTGCCGCGTCCCGCGCCGTTCATGTACGCGGGGATGTTGAGGGCGCGGACCAGCTCGACGGCCGAGTCGGTGGCCCGGGTGGTCCACACCTGGTTGCCGAGCAGGATGCTGGGCCGCTCGGAGCGCACGATCAGTTCGGCGAGGCGCTCGATGGCGGCAGGGTCGCCCGCCTGACGGGTGGAGGCCCGGTAGTGCCCGGCGGCGGGGACGCGTGCCCGCTCCACGGGGACCTTGGCGTCCAGCACGTCGCGGGGGATCTCCAGGAAGGACGGGCCGGGGGCGCCGTTGTTGGCCTCGCGGAAGGCCATGGAGACCAGGTCGGCGACGCGCTCGGTGTGCGGGACGGTGGCCGCGAACTTGGAGATCGGGTTGATCATGTCCACGTGCGGCAGGTCCTGGAGGGAGCCCATCTTGTGCTGGCTGAGGGCGCCCTGGCCGCCGATCACCAGCATGGGGCTCTCGGCGCGGTAGGCGTTGGCGATGCCGGTGACCGCGTCCGTGGTGCCGGGACCCGCCGTCACCACCGCGCAGCCGGGTTTGCCGGTGATCCGGGCGTAGCCGTCGGCGGCGTGCGCGGCGACCTGCTCGTGCCGGACGTCGATCACGTCGATGCCCTCGTCGGCGCAGCCGTCGTAGATGTCGATGATGTGGCCGCCGCAGAGCGTGAAGACGACGTCGACCCCCTCGGCCTTGAGGGCCTTGGCGACCAGATGGCCGCCGGAGATCGTGCCGCTGTCGCTGTTCGTTTCGGTGGGTACCTTGCCTTCGGCCATCGGTGCGACGACCCCTTTCGTGCTGAGGTGCGGAGCGTACGGTCCAGTGAAAGTCGGATACTGTATACCGTGTGCAACACATTGGAACACTCCGGCGACGTGCTGTCCAGACCCCGTGGGGCTCCGTTGTCCCGGCAGTGTGGAGGAGCGTCCGGATCGGCAGAGGGCGGCGCAGGCACGCCGTCGGGGCCGCGGCCACGGGCGTGAGCAGGCCGGAGGCGGCCAGAACGAACGGGAGGGGCGGTGGTCGGGGCCAGGGCGAACAGGGCGATCGCGCCGCCGACACCGAGCAGCCCACCGACCGCAGACCGCCTCTGAACCGTGGTCCAGCCCGCGAGGTCGGCCGAGCGTGCGGAGTCGTCCTCGCGAGGGGCGCGTAACCGGCCCGCCCCGCCACGTGGGTCCGCGCCACGGCGCTGGGCGCTGCCGAAGTGTCCCTCGGTGATCGCCCGGATCTACGAGTGGCAGGCGCCCGCGCCCATCACCAGCACGGCGGATCAGGAGCGGGAGGGGGCCCTGCGGCGCGGTGGCGGCCGGCGTCGACTGCCTGAGCGTGGTCGCCGTGAGCAGCGCGGTGTGGGTCCGACACCGCCGGGCCCGCTCGGCCGCCCAACTCGCGACGAGCCGTCCGAGTCCTCTGGTCAGGGCGAACGCGGTCACGGCCGCCGCGATCTCCGCGGGGCCCGCGCCGGACGGTACCGGCGGGAGTGTCACGAGGGTGAACAGCCCGGCTGTCCCGGACATCGCGACGATCGTGTGCGGCGCGTGGGCTTGTGAAGGACCATCTCGACAACAATGCCTATTGCATACTGCATACAATGTCGAGTATCACTGGAAGAGGGGGCGACGAGCGGACGGAGGAGGAGCGTTGGATCTCCACGAGTACGAGGCCAAACAGATCTTCGGTGAGTACGGGGTCGCGCTGGTAGAGGGCGAGATCGCCGACACCCCCGAACGGGTGGCGTCGGTGGCCGGTCGCCTCGGCCGCAGGGTCGTGGTCAAGGCCCAGGTCAAGACAGGCGGCCGAGGCAAGGCGGGCGGCGTGAAGGTGGCCGAGGGAGTCGACGAGGCCCGGGCGCGGGCGGAGGAGATCCTCGGCATGGACATCAGGGGTCACACGGTCCACCGCGTCCTCGTCGAGGAGGCGAGCGACATCGCCGAGGAGTACTACTTCTCCTTCCTGCTCGACCGCGCCAACCGCGAGTTCCTCTCCATCTGCTCGGCACGGGGCGGCATGGAGATCGAGGAGGTCGCCGCCGCCGAACCCGACGCGGTCGTGCGTACCCCCGTCGGCCCCGGGGGAGTGGGGCGGAAGGAGGCGCTGGGCATCTGCGCGGCCGCCGGACTGCCCGAGGCGGTCCGCGACAGGGCCGCGACGGTCATGGCCGCCCTGTGGGAGGTGATGGTGGGCGAGGACGCCACCCTTGTCGAGGTGAATCCGTTGGTCCGCACCGCGGACGGGCGGATCGTCGCCCTCGACGGCAAGGTCACCCTGGACGACAACGCGGCCCACCGCCACCTGGAGCGGACTCCCTTCACCCACGGGGCCGGGACCGACGAACGCGAACTCCGGGCCCGCGAGCGGGGCCTCAACTACGTGCGGCTCGACGGCGAGGTCGGCGTCATCGGCAACGGCGCGGGACTGGTGATGTCCACCCTGGACGTGGTTGCCCGGGCCGGAGCGGACCACGGCGGCGTGCGTCCCGCCAACTTCCTCGACATCGGCGGCGGAGCCTCCGCCGAGGTGATGGCCAACGGCCTCGACGTGGTCCTGGGCGACCCGGCCGTGCGGAGCGTGTTCGTCAACGTGTTCGGAGGGATCACGGCCTGCGACGCGGTCGCCAACGGCGTCGTGCAGGCGCTCGAACTCCTGGAGAGCCGGGGCGACGACGTCAGCAAACCGCTGGTGGTGCGCCTGGACGGCAACAACGCCGAGCAGGGCCGCCAGATCCTCACCGCCCGCGCCCACCCGGCCGTGCGCCAGGCGGACACGATGGACGGCGCCGCCGAACTCGCCGCCGAACTCGCAGCACGCTGACCGGCCCACCCCCTTCGACAGGAGAAAACCCCATGGCCATCTTTCTGAACAGGGACAGCCGGGTGCTCGTCCAGGGCATGACCGGCGCCGAGGGCACCAGGCACACCCGGCGCATGCTCGCCTCCGGCACCAACGTCGTCGGCGGCGTGAACCCGCGCAAGGCCGGTCAGAGCGTCGACTTCGACGGCACCGAGGTGCCCGTCCTCGGCTCCGTGGCGGAGGGCGTGAAGGCGACGGGCGCCGACGTCACCGTGGTGTTCGTCCCGCCCCGGTTCACCAAGGACGCGGTGGAAGAGGCGATCGAGGCCGAGATCGGCCTGGCCGTCGTCATCACCGAGGGCGTCCCGGTCCACGACACCGCGGCCTTCTGGCACCTGGCCACCGCGCGTGGCAACCGCACCAGGATCATCGGCCCCAACTGCCCCGGCCTCATCAGCCCGGGGCAGTCCAACGCCGGGATCATCCCGGCCGACATCACCAGGCCGGGCCGGATCGGCCTCGTCTCCAAGTCCGGCACGCTCACGTACCAGCTCATGTACGAGCTGCGGGACCTCGGCTTCTCCACGGCGGTGGGAATCGGCGGCGACCCGGTCATCGGCACCACGCACATCGACGCCCTGGCCGCCTTCGAGCAGGACCCGGACACCGACGTCATCGTGATGATCGGGGAGATCGGCGGTGACGCGGAGGAGCGCGCCGCCGCGTACGTCCGGGAACACGTGACCAAGCCGGTGGTCGGCTACGTGGCGGGCTTCACCGCCCCCGAGGGCAGGACCATGGGCCACGCGGGGGCGATCGTCTCCGGTTCCTCCGGTACGGCCGCAGCCAAGAAGGAGGCCCTGGAGGCGGCCGGGGTGCGGGTCGGCCGGACCCCGAGCGAGACCGCCCGCCTCACCCGGGAGCTCCTGGGCTGAGGCCGAGCGGTCGGATCGACCGGGACACCGCGACGGGGCGACGGCACGGATGCCGCCGCCCCGGGTGTGCCGGTATCGGACCTGGTTGGTGCGGGGGGCTGGAACGCGCCAACCAGGTCCGCGTCTACCGTTCCGGAGGGCGCGCAGCCCCTGGGGCCGCCGAGGACGCGGTGAGCGCCCTCTCCAGGAGAACGCGATGCCTTCCGGTGTAGACGTTCATGGAGCTGCCGCGCAGGAAGCCGACGAGCGTCATGCCCGCCTCCGTGGCCAGGTCGACAGCAAGGGACGAGGGCGCCGAGACAGCGGCCATCATGGGGATGCCCGCCATCCACGCCTTCTGGACCAGCTCGAAGGAGGCGCGGCCCGACACCATGAGCACGGTCTTGCTCAGCGGGAGGCGGTCGGAGCGCAGGGCCCAGCCGACCAGCTTGTCCACCGCGTTGTGCCGCCCCACATCCTCGCGCACGGCCAGCAGCTCACCGTCGGCGGTGAACAGCCCGGCGGCGTGCAGGCCGCCCGTGCGGTCGAACACCCGTTGGGCCTCACGCAGCCGGTCCGGGAGGACGGTGAGGGTGGGCACGTCGATCCGTAGGCCGTCGTCGGCCACCGGCCACCGCGCCTTGGTGCGCACGGCGTCCAGGCTGGCCTTGCCGCACAGCCCGCACGAGGACGACGTGTAGAAGTTGCGCTCCAGCGAGGTGTCGGGGAGTGCCACCCCGGGAGCCAGGGACACGTCCAGCACGTTGTACGTGTTGGACCCGTCCTCGGTGGCCCCCGCGCAGTACCGGATGGCGGTGACCTCGGGCCCCTCGGAGACCACCCCCTCGCTCACCAGGAACCCGGCGGCGAGGTCGAAGTCGCTCCCCGGGGTCCGCATGGTGATGCTCAACGGGGCGCCGTCCAGCCTGATCTCCAGCGGCTCCTCCACCACGAGGGTGTCGATGCGTTCGCTCTCGACTCCCTCTCTGATCCGGAGGACCTTCTCACGGGCGGTCACCCGTCCCATTCCCCACCACCGCCTTCCGGTGCACGAGTGCGTTTACTGGTCTACTCTTCCCGACATTCGGTGTCGAGGGGACGAAGCGTCAAATCGGCGTATGGAGGACAGGCCGCCCCGAGAGGCCCAGGCCACCGTCCGGTGCCTCAGCCGTCGCCGCGCCGCTGCACGTGTTGGAAGCCGAACCTGCCCTTGATACACAGGTTGCCGTGCGTCACCGGGTTGTCGTGCGGCGAGGTCACCTTGACGATCTCGTTCTCCTGGACGTGCAGGGTGACGTTGCACCCCACACCGCAGTAGGTGCAGATCGTCGTCGTCTCGGTCTGGCTCTCCTCGTCCCAGGTGCCCGCCGCGCGCATGTCGAACTCGGTGGCGAACGACAGCGCCCCGGTCGGGCAGACCTCGATGCAGTTCCCGCAGTACACGCAGGCCGAGTCGGGGAGCTCCACGTCGTGTTCGGTGGAGATGCGGGCGTCGAACCCCCGCCCGGCCACCCCGATCGCGAACGTGTTCTGCCACTGGTCGCCGCAGGCGTCCACGCACTTGTAGCACATGATGCACTTCGAGTAGTCGCGCACGTAGAGGTCGTTGTCCACCTTGGCGGGCTGCTCGACCGTGGCGGCTTCCACACCGTCACCGGGCTCGTGCTCGCCCGCGCGCCGGGAGTCGCGGACCCCGAGCGCGGCCGGTTCGGCGCGGGGGCCGAACCGCTCCGGCTCCGCCTCGTAGCGCTCCATCCACTCGGAGACCTTCGGGGTGGTGGACAGGTCCACCGAGGAGCCCAGCAGTTCGAGGACCAGTTTACGGCTGTGCCGCACCCGATCGGAGTCGGTGGCCACGCTCATGCCCTCCTCCAGCTTGCGGGAGCAGGCCGGGGCCAGGGTGCGGGCGCCCTCCACCTCCACCACGCACACACGGCAGGCGTTGCGGGGGGTGAGTGTGTCCCCGTGGCAGAGGGTGGGCACCTCGGTCCCGGCCGAGGAACAGGCCTCCAGGACGGTGGTGCCCTCCGGCACCCGGACGGCCTCGCCGTCGATGGTCGCGTCGATCAGGCGTCGGGGGGTGGGCAGGAGTACGGGGACGGTCATCGGGCCTCCTCGGTCGCAGCCCGGTCGTCCGGGGCTGGGGCCGAGGAGGCCCGATGAC